>JAQBFL010000066.1:0-6063 GCA_032123415.1 bacterium
CGGACGGCGACGATCTCGCCGCGGGCGAGCGCCGCGCGTGCCGCACGTAGCGGGTCGCCGGGCAGGGGCGAGCCGTCGGGACGCGCGGCGCGCAGCGTGGGGCCGCAGCGCGGGCAGGCGATGGTCTCGGCGTGGAAGCGGCGGTCGGCCGGGTCGTCGTATTCCGCGCGGCAGGCGGCGCAGAGTGGGAAGGCCGCCATGCTGGTGCGGTCGCGGTCGTAGGGCATGTCGCGCACCACGGTGTAGCGCGGGCCGCACTGCGCGCAGGTGGCGAAGGGGTAGCCATGGCGGCGCGCGGCGGGGTCGAAGACCTCGGCCATGCAGGCGTCGCAGACCGCGATGTCCGGTGGGATGAGGACCTCCATCCGCCCCTCGCCCCCGCTGTCCTCGATGACGAAGTCAGCCGCGGCGTCCGCTGGCCGCACCCGCCGCGGGGGATCGGGCTCGCGCACGTCCTCGATGCGGGCCGGCGCGGGCAGACGCTCGGGCAGTGCGAGCATGAAGCGATCCAGGTCGGCGGCCGGGCCCTCGATGACGAGGCGAACGAAACCGCGGCGATTCTGTACCGAGCCTTTGAGTCCGGCGGCGCGGGCGAGGCGGTAGAGGGCGGGCCGGAAACCGACGCCCTGAACCGTGCCGCGTAGCTCGAATGTGCGCCTGACGATCATGGGAGAGGGCGGCTTGTCGGGTACTTCAGATCCGGTTGACTGGAAGGCGACGGGATCGGTGGGCGATGGGAGGATCCGCACTCGTCATCCGTTCTCGCCGTTATCGTCAACCGATTCCTTTCCTTGTTCGCGCCGCATCCTGAGCGGTTGCCGGTGGCGAAGCACGCTTGCCGGATGTCGAGTGACATCCCGTGTCCGAAACGCTACTCCTCCATGCGTCGCGTTTCAAGTCCGGAAAGTGCGCGGGAACCCGGGCGTCGGCCGGCCGTGTGTTGACGCGGCTCTTGACCGGCTCTTTGGCAATTGCTGAATGTCGATGTTACCCCTAGTTCCCTTCGTCGAGCCAGACGCGGGCGCGGAAGAAGCCGGCGGGAGCGCCGGGAGCGTTGGTGTGTACAATGTCGGCGTCGCCGTCTCCGGCCGGCAGGTTGGTCAGGTCAGGCACGCCCTGCCAGTCAGGCTGCGTCGTCGGCCAGGCGCAGTCCAGGGCATAGCGGCGGCTCAACGGCGTTCCGAGATGTTCGGGAGGGGCGGACACGGTCGGTACGCGCACGACGACGAGATGGTTGGAGATCTCGACCGCTACCGCGAAGCGGCTGGCATCGTCGTTCGGATCCGTCCCGGCAATGTATTCCTGGAAGCTCGACGCTCCGTCTTCGTCGTCGTCCGCATGCGGGTCGATCCCTCTGGTCCCGAAGTGCAGCGTTTCCCAGGCGTCCGGCAGGCCGTTGCCGTCGGCGTCCGGCGGCTCTTCGGCCAGGGTACGCTGCGGTTCGGCCGGGGCGTAGGCGAGGAAGCCGCCGTCGGGCGACTGGCTCCGCCAGCAGGCCCACAGCCAGTTGGTCGAGCGGGCCACCTGCTCGAAACGGATCTCGTCCATCGCGCGGGCGAGGTTACTCGACCCAAGGCCGCTGATCCCATTGATGTGCGTCAGCGTGTCGTTGACCTTGTTGCTTGGACAACTCCCCACTTCGACGCCGTCGAGGAAGAATGTTGTGCCGGTTCCCTGGCCCACGACGGCGAGGTGTTGCCATCGGTCGGGGAGGAAGGACGCCGAGCTGCCGGACTTCACAACCGTTACGAGATTGTGGACGTAAACGCTGAACTCATCGCTGTTCGGCGAGAACATCAACGGCCGGTGCAGCGCCTGGGAGCGGGCCAGTCCGCGCCACTGGGAGTTGTCCCAGGTATCCTTGATCCAAAGGCTGAGGGTCCATGACTCCCCCATCGGCACGCCGCCGCCGCCGAGCTTCCAGGTCGCCGAGCGCGTGCCGATGGCGGCCGCCCCGCCCGCGGCACCGGGTTGCGCCCAGGATACCGCGTGCGAGCTGAGCGCGGAGACGCGGTTCGACGTGGCGTCATACGCCGTCAGCCCCGTGCCTTCCGCCATGTGCAGCACGAGCTTGTGGGCGGGACTCCACACGGCGCCGTCGCTCGCGTAGGCCGGCGGATTCGTCTCGGCGGCGTGGCCCCAATAGGCCCACAGGGCGGTTTCGGCGCCCCGCAGCTCCGGCATGCGCACCCACACCCACGACGTGCCGGCCGGATCCCACCGTTCGATTTCATGCAGGATCGTGTTGGTGCCGGTGGCGTCGGTGAATCGCAAATCGCCGCCTGTCGGCGAGGCGAAGTCCGCGTAGCGGAACCCCGGCAGTCCTTCGTGCAGCGCCACGGCCAGCGGGAAGTCCCGGAGCACCTCGTTTCGTCCGTACCCCGGTATGCCGATGCGCATGCGATAGTTCCAGTCGGCATAGGCCGACTCGCAAACGAACACGCGCACGGCGGCGGAGGTGCTTGCTCCGAAGTCGTCATCCAGCACGGCCCGCAGTTCATGCCAGCCCGTGGGCGGCGTCGCGACCTGGTCGATGGCGATCTCGAAGGGCGGCGCGGTGAGGCTGCCGAGCACATTGGTCCCGGCCAGGAAACGAACCGCGTGCAGATCGCCCACGCGGAATTCGGGGTTCACGGCGGCGCGCAACGCATCCGAGAACGGGGCGATGTACGTGCTGTCGTCCGCGGGTGAGAGCAGTGTGATCCGTTCGCCCCAGACGGCATGCAGCACGATCTCCACCGAGCGGTTCGTTCCGCCGTCATGCACGACGTCGGCCCGCAGCCGGTACTCGCCGGCGCGCGGCATGTGGACGTGGGTCAGTGCGGCCGTGAACGGCGCCGCGGCATCCGTGGCCGCCGGCGTTCCGTTCAGGAAGAAGTCGACACGATGGACGTCGCCCTCGATCCGGTTGAGGTTGACTACGGCTTCGGCGGAAATCGTCGAAGGCACACGGACAAGGGCGTCCGCCTCGGGGCGTATGAGCACCACGCTCGGGGGCGCGCTGAGGGGATGCGCCGGTTGCGCCGTCCAGTTCGCCGGGTCGTTGCCGGAGCGGGTCATGTTCACGCGGTGCAACGAGTAGTCGTTCGTGCGTGCGTTCGCGGGCCAGGGCGGACTGGTGGCGTAGATGACCTCGTCGAGAATCGCCCAGGACACGGATCCGCCCGGAACGGTATCCCACTGCGGGCATTCCAGCGCGATGCGCTCGCCGCGGTTCGCCAGCTCGCCGGTGAACGGGCCGTGGATGTAGCCCGGCGCCTCCGTCAGGGCGTACCGTTCGGTGAAAGCGCGCAGGGCGTTCGTATCGGCCGGGGCGAAGGGAACGACCAAGAGCGAGCCGCCGGCCGGAATGGACGTGTTGGGCGGAAAGGTGAAAGCACCCACGCCGCCGAGGCGGCAGGGGCCGCCTTCAAACCACAGGTCGATGTGGAGGGCGGTGGGGTTGTAGAGTTTCACGTATTCGTCGGCGGTGTTGTTCCCGGACTGCCCCGAGGCGGGCGCGGGATCGACCATCAGCTCGGCGATGACAACCCCGGCCAGCGCCGACGCGTTGGGCGTGCCCGGCGAACCAGACATGGCAGACCAATAGGCGCCACCGTCGGGATGGCGGCCTTCGGAGATGTCGTTGCGTTGCGCTTTGAAGCGCGTGGCGTCCGCCACGCGGTCCGTGCCGTCACCCGGCAGGTAGGAGAGAAACAGGCGTCCGCCGTCCTTGCTCAGTCCGAAGCCCGTCGTGGGAGAAGGTCGGAAGCCGGTGACCTCATCGAAGAGGGCAAAGCCGCCTGGTGGCGTGGCGCCGCCGGGGGGCAGCGGCCACAGCGTGAGGTTGGTTTCCGTATCGCTGAGATACCAGTTCGAATGCGCGACGGACTGCGTCGAGGCGTTGAACAGCTCGATCCAGTCGTTGGCGTCGCGCCATGCGTCGGGGCCGCTGTAGTCGGTGTGAGCCATGAACTCGTTGAGCAGCAGGTCGCGGGGCGGCGTCGGGTCGGCGCGGCCGGGCGAACCGTCGCGGAAGGCGCTGGCGCGCCAGTGGCCGCCGTAGTCCAGCCGTCCGTCGGTCTGGTCGTCCGTCACCAGCGGCACGAGCGAGTGCCCCGAGCCGCCAGCCGCGACCGGCCATCCCCGGTCATCGGAGTAGATGAAGGCCACAATGTCCGTCCCGCCAACCGAAGTCCGCAACACCACCGACTCTCCTCCGTTAGAAAAGTTGCCATCGTATCCCCCCTGGACCGGGATCGACGGAGCAAGCCCATAGTGGCTCCGGAAGTTGGCGACGTTGTTGGTCTTCGCCACCACCAAATAACCACCCGGCGCCAGGACCGTCCCGGGGGGAAAGGTGTAATCAATGCCCTGGGTGAACTTCGCTCCTCCCAAATCCAGGGCCGTGGTCATGCTCCGGTTCTGAACCTCAACAAAATCAAATTCACTCCCGGCCGGTGAGTCAAACATCAACTCGGACACCCTCAGGTTCGCCAGCAGAGCCGTGGCCGAATCGGGCTCCCCGGAGGTGAACTCCAGCGGGGGCGACCAATGGCTCCGCCGCCCCGTCGTGTCTTCCGAACGCACTCGGACCCGGTAGGTCCGCCCTGGCCGCACCACCTCGCCGGGGATCGATATGTCCAGGGCGTTCAGGTCGGTGATGTCAGGCGACTCCCAGTTAGCCTCGATCTCATACTTGCGCGACTCCCCCAGCGACGCGGGCGCGTTGGTCGGAGTCACCTCGGCGATCCGCCACTTCCATGCCGCGAACGGGTTGCTTCCGGAGTAGGCCGTCGTCCGGAAGGTCAGCTTGTTGACCGGAAAGTTCCCCGGCCCGGTCGATGTCACCACCGCAGGCGACGGTATTTGCGTATCCCGGGCCAGGCCGTCCAAGCCGCCCCCCGCCGGTGATAGATACGCGGTTCCCCCGCGATAGACCACGTAGTCCTTCATTAACTGGACCATCCCGGCGAAGTCACGGGTCGGTGTGCCTGCCTGATAGAACCGCCCCTGCCCGGCCTTGGAATCTGGATTGGTCGAGTAGGTGCTGCTGGTCATCTTCGGGTTGTAATCCCACATCGCCCGGTCCGCCGCAAGAATCGAGGCCGTGTTCGTTCCCCGCAGAATCGACGTATACTCGTCGATCAACCGATGCGCCTGATCCGTGTTGTAGAGTAAATCCCGGATCTCGCGGACCCGGTTCTGAAACTCGCGATAGATGTCCGGTCGGGCGGGCGAGGTGGAAAAGTCGCTCAAGACCAGGCTCCGGAACGGCTCGTCGCCTCCGCTCGCCCCGTACACCCATTGGTTATCCGACCAGCTCAGATCAAAGTCCCAAGGTAACGTTTCCCACTTACCGGTGTCCGGGTTGTGAAAGAAGAAATAGTTCTTCCCGTGGGCAATGTCATAATGATGAATCGCCTGCACCATCGCCTGATAGCTGTAATACTTCGGCAGGTTCATGTTGTCCCGCCACTGCTGGTCGGTGTAGCTGTTGTAGCCGTTGACGAACGACTCGAGGTCCGAGTTGTCTCCCGGCTGGTCCGGCCCCTGATTCGCCAAAACGCCGTTCCCCGCCCCGGTCCCATTCTCCATCTTATACAGGTTCCCGTCCGGAAGCCCCGCCCCCTCCAGATACCGCCCATCCAACTGCTCCAACGCGAGGTAGACACCCCAGAAATCACCCTCAAACTGGTTCGGGCCGACCTCCCCGGCCTCATCCACAATCCGGAATGTGCAGAAGGCCGTGTTGGGTGAGTCCGCCCCCGCCAGGTCGAACAGCCGATGCCCAACCGCCTCGAACATCCCCTGCTCCCCGCGATGATCGAAATCACCCTGCTGAATCGACGCCCCCAGGTTCAACCGCCGCCATAGGGTCGGATACTTGTTGCCCCAGTTGTCCCGGGCCTGCAGCTCATGACCGCGGTTGAGCGCCACCTTCCACATGTTCTTCGCCATCGCATACCGCCACACCCCGCCCCGGGACCGGTAATGAACGTGATCGTAAACCACCCCGTCATACACGAGCGTCCCCGGCCACTTGTACTCGTCGCCCAGATAACGCTCAAACCAGGTCGCTGT
>JAQBFL010000067.1:0-7827 GCA_032123415.1 bacterium
CAGTAGACTGGAACGGCTTTCCAGTCTGTTAGCGCAGCGAGGCTGAGAGGGCGGGGGCCGGGCATGATGTCGAACTTCAGCCAGACGAGCAGGAACAGAACGGCGGTGAGCAGCTCAACGATAAAGTAGCGCGGACTTATCCCGGCGCCGCAGAATTTGCATTTGCCGCCAAGAAGCAGGAAGCTCAGCAGCGGTATGTTGAGATACCATGGAATCGCCTTCTTGCAGTGCGGACAGTATAGCATGAGGTTCGACAGGTGCAGCGTCGCTTCCTTTTCGATGATGCCGCCGTTCGGGCGCTCCTGGCTCTTGCGCACCGCCTTCTTTACCAGGTTGACCCCCTCAACCAGCGCGCGCCCCTTCTCGGGGATCACCTGCATCACCTTGCCGCTCTTGCCGGCCTGCGCGCCGCTCGTCGCGATCACCACGTCGTTCTTCTTGACTCTTAGAACACTCACTTCAAAGCCCCCTTCAGGCTCTGCGCTCCCTGCCGTGCCGTCCGCTTCGATCCGGTCACAACACCTCGGGCGCCAACGACACGATCTTCGTGTAATTCTTATCTCTCAACTCGCGGGCCACCGGCCCAAAGATGCGCGATCCCATGGGATTCTTGTTCGCGTCGATCAACACCACCGCGTTGTTGTCGAACCGCAGGTAGGAACCGTCCTTGCGCGTCATGGGATGCGTCGTGCGCACAATCACCGCCATGCACACCTGGCCCTTCTTGACCATCCCGCCCGGCTGCGCTTCCTTGATCGCCACCTTGATCACGTCTCCCACGTAGGCGTAGCGAGCCCGCTTGCCGAGGATGCGGAAGCACGCGCACTCCCGCGCGCCCGTGTTGTCAGCCACGACCAGCCTGGTTTCCTCGTTAATCATTGCCCTGTCGCTCCCATCGTCCCCGCCGCGGCGGCGTCAACCTTCAACAGCCGCCACCGCTTCAGCTTGCTGACCGGACGACACTCGACGATCGTCACCCTGTCGCCAACCCGCGCCTCGTTACCCGCGTCATGCACATGATACTTCCGCGTATGGCGGACCGTCTTGCCGTACAATGGATGCCGCACGCGGCGCTCCACCACAACCACCACGCTCTTGTCGCCGCTCTTGCTCGCCACGCGCCCACGCCGACGCAGACGCACGCCGCGCCCTTTGCCGCTCTGCTCCGCCATGTTATCCTGCCTTCCGTTCCCGCATCACCGTGAGGGTCCGCGCGATCTCCCGGCGCAGTGTCCGCCGCCGCAAGGGCTGCACGGAACTGTCCCCGGCCCCACTCTTCATCTGGATGTCGAAAAGCTCCCGGCGGAACTCCCGAAGCGACTCCGCCAGTTCGTCCACCGTCTGTTCCCTGATTTTCGCTGCCTTCATAGTCGCACTGGCCCGCGCAGGGCCGCCTCCGCGGCGCTTAATGTTGATGGCGTGTGATCAGGCGCGTCCTGATCCCCAGTTTGGCGTCCGCCAACCGCAGGCACTCCCGCGCAATGGTATCCGTCACGCCGCCGATTTCGAAAATAACCGCACCGGGCCGGATGACCGCCACCCAGAATTCGGGGTTGCCCTTGCCCTTGCCCATGCGCACTTCGATCGGCTTCTTCGTCACGGGCTTGTCCGGGAAGACGCGGATCCACAGGCGACCCTTGCGCTTCATGTGCCGGTTGATCGCCACGCGGCAAGCTTCGATCTGGGTGTTCTTCAACCAGCCACGCGTCATCGACTTGATGCCGTACTCCCCGAAGGCCAGACGGGTGCCCCTGCCGGCCATGCCGGAACGGCTGCCCTTCTGCACCTTGCGGTGCTTCACCCTTTTAGGCATGAGCGGCATGTGGCTTCTTCCCCCTTCTGAGGCTCGTCATCTCGTCGTCCTTCTTGCAGACCCACACCTTGACGCCGACCCGGCCGGCCGTCGTCGCCGCCTCGGCGAATCCATAATCGATCGGCGCCCGCAGCGTATGCAGGGGAATCTTGCCCTGCTTGTCCCACGCCACGCGCGAAAGCTCCGCGCCGCCCAACCGCCCGGCCAGATGAATCTTGATCCCTTCCACGCCCAGATCCATGGCGATCTGTATCGCGCGCTTCATCGCCCGCCGGAACGCCACGCGCCGCGTCATCTGCAACGCAATGTTCTCGGCGATCAACTGGGCGTTCGTGTCCGGGCTACGAATCTCGTGGATCTCGATGTAGATCTCCTTGCCGGTCATCTTGGCAAGCTCGGCACGCATCGTCTCGATGTCCTGCCCCTTGCGCCCGATAACCACGCCGGGCCGGGCCGTATACACGTTGACCCGCACGCGGTTCGCATACCGCTCAATCAGCACCTCGGGCACCGCCGCGTTCTCGAGACGCTTCTTCACGATGCCGCGAATCCTCTGATCCTCGACCAGCAACTGGCCGAATTCCTTCTTGCGGCTGAACCAGCGGGAGCGCCAGTCCTTGTTGACCGTCACCCGCAGTCCGATCGGATTTACCTTCTGTCCCAACGCAAGTCTCCTTCCTTCGCGGCGGCGTTCTCGCCGCCGGCACGCCGTCCCTACGCCGAAGCCTCCGCCCCATCGGTCAATACGATCCGTATGTGGCAGGTGCGCTTGATCACCGGGCTCACCCCGCCGCGAGCCCGAGGCCAGAAGCGCTTCATCTTCGGGCCCTCTTCGACCGTCACTTCCTTCACACGCAGCTCGTCGGCCGACAGCCGCGCGTTGTTCTCGGCATTGGCAATCGCCGACTTCAACGTCTTGGCAATCTGCCCGCCCGCCTTGCGCGCGCTGAAGTCCGTCAGCCGCAACGCCTCGGCCGTCGTCAACCCGCTTACCTTGCGCGCCAAACCACGCGCCTTGCTGGGCGACAGACGCACATACTTCGTTCTTGCTTCCACATCCATGCCGGCACTCCCTACTTCTTGGCCAACGTCTTGTCGGTGTGCGTTCCGTGCCGCCGGAA
This sequence comes from bacterium, assembly GCA_032123415.1. Classification (GTDB taxonomy): domain Bacteria; phylum Verrucomicrobiota; class Kiritimatiellia; order UBA8416; family JADHWI01; genus JAQBFL01. The sequence continues at coordinate 2,935 of JAQBFL010000067.1, forward strand.
CGTCCGCGTCGGCGCGAACTCTCCCAGCCTGTGCCCCACCATGTTTTCGGTTATGAAGATCGAAATGTGCTGCTTGCCGTTGTGAACGGCAAACGTGTTTCCCACAAAGTCAGGCACGATCATCGACCTGCGCGACCACGTCTTGATCGGGCGCCGGTCCCCGGTGCGGTTCATCCGCTCCACCTTCAGGAGGAGTTTCTCCTCGACGTACGGACCTTTCTTGATCGAACGCGCCATGACTTACTTTCTCCGTTTGACAATGAACCTGCTCGACGTCTTGCGCTTGCCGCGCGTCTTGCCGCCCTTGGCCAGCTTGCCCCAAGGCGACACGGGATGCCCGCCGCCAGACGAACGGCCCTCGCCGCCGCCCATCGGATGGTCCACGGGATTCATGGCCACGCCGCGCACCGTCGGCCGGATACCGCGCCAGCGCCGCCGGCCCGCCTTGCCGTCGCTCGCCCCGCCATGGTCCGGGTTGCCTACCCGGCCGATCGTCGCCATGCAGGTCGTGCTGATCATGCGCACTTCGCCCGACGGCAAACGCAGGTGCACCTGGCCGCCCTCACGCGCCATGACCTGCGCCCCCTGCCCCGCCGAACGCACCAGCACACCGCCCGCGCCGGGACGCAGCTCGATGTTGTGCACCGCCATGCCCAACGGAATCTTCGCCAGCGGCAACGCATTGCCCATCACGGGTTCCGCGTCCGGTCCCGAGATCACCACCGCGCCCGGCTTCAGCCCCTGCGGCGCCAGGATATAACGCTTCTCACCGTCCTTGTAACACAACAAGGCAATGTTCGCCGAACGGTTGGGGTCGTACTCGATGGCCTCCACCTTCGCCGGTATCCCGAGCTTGTTCCGGCGGAAGTCGATGATGCGGTACTTGCGCCGCTGCCCGCCGCCGCGGTGCCGCGTCGTGATCCGTCCTGCCGAGTTGCGCCCGCCCGTCTTCTTCTTGGCCTCCACCAGAGACCGCTCGGGACTGGACTTCGTGATCTCGTCAAAAGACGGGATGGTCGTGAACCGCAGGCTCGCCGTCGTGGGTTTGAACTTCTTTAGCGCCATGGCCGATCCCTGTTATTCCGATCGCTCCTCTACGCGAGCTCGATCTTGCTTCCTTCCGGCAACGTCACCACCGCGCGCTTCCAGCTCACGCGGCGCCCATACCGCACCGTCCGCTCGCGCTTCAACTTGCCCTGGTAATTCATCGTGTTCACGCCGACGACCTTCACGCCGAAGATCTCTTCGACCGCCCGCTTGATCTGCAGCTTGTTCGCCCGCGGATCCACGCGCAGAAAGTACTTGTTCCCCAACGCCTGCTGGGCCGTGCCCTTTTCCGTCGCCTGCAGCTTGTGTATGACGTTCCGAGAGTCCATCACGCAGCCCCTTCCGTCTTCGAGCCCATCCGCTCCATAATCTGGGCCATGCCGCACCGGTCAACCAGCACGGACGGATACCGGAGCAGCTGATAGACGTTCACGTCACGGCCGCGCACCACTTCCACGCGCGCCAGGTTCCGCGACGCCAGCAGAATGTTCTGCCCCGCATCGCCCACGACCACCAGCGCCGGCGCCGACACCCCCAGAGCCTTCAGCACCGCCGCGAACGCGCGCGTCTTCGCGACCTCGACCGCAAACGCCTCCACAACCTTGATCTGCCCGGCCGCAACCTTCTCGGAGAATGCCCGGCGTAAAGCCAGCCGCGCCACCTTGCGGTTCACCTTCTTGTCGTAGTCGCGCGGTTTCGGCCCGAAGGCCGCGCCGCCGCCGCGCCAGACAGGCGACTGACGCAAACCGGCGCGCGCCCGCCCGGTGCCCTTCTGCCGCCAAGGCTTCTTGTTGCTGCCGGCCACCTCACCCTTGTGCAGCGTCGAGGCCGTCCCCGCGCGCCCCGCCGCACGCGTCGCCGTCACGGCGTCGTGCACCGCCTGCTCGCCGCGATCCAGGCAAAGAACCGCTTCCGGCAGATCGAACTCGCCGGTCGAGGCGCCCTTCATGTCGTATACCGTCAGTTTGCTCATCACCCCTTCACCGCCTTCTTCAGCGCCTTGCGCACCAGAACGATGCCGCCCGTCGGTCCAGGCACCGCGCCCTGCACCACGATCGCGTTGTCCTCGGGACGCACCGCGACCACGCGCAGGTTCTGCTGCGTCACACGCACGTGCCCCATGTGGCCGGGCATGCGCTTGCCCCGCATCACGCGGGCCGGGAACGAATTCTGGCCGATCGAGCCGACGCGCCGCTTGGAGTGGCCGCCGTGCGTGAGCGGACCACCGGCCATCCGGTACCGCCGCACGACACCAGCGAAACCGCGCCCCTTGCTGACCCCCGTCACATCGACGTAGCCGATCCCCTCGAAAATCGCCACGGAGACGGCGTCCCCCGCCTTGGGGTCGTCACCCTCGTCCAGACGGAACTCGCGCATCACCCGCCGCGGCGTAACGCCTCCCTTGCGGAAGGCGCCCATCGCGGGTTTGCTCGTCCGCGATTCCTTGATTTCAAGGTATCCCAGCTGCACCGCATCGTATCCGTCCGCCGCCTTGGTCTTGCGCTGCACCACAGCGCACGGCCCCACTTCGATGACCGTCGCCGCCACACGGTTGCCGTCCGCGTCGTATACCTGCGTCATCCCCAATTTTCTACCAATCAACCCTTGCATGACGTCTCGCTCAGATCTTGATCGTTATATCCACACCCGCCGGAAGATTCAACTTCTTCAGCTCGTCCACGGTCTTGGCCGTCGGATCCACCAGGTCGAGCAGCCGCTTGTGCGTCCGCATCTCGAACTGATCCATCGACTTCTTGTCCACGTGCGGTGAACGGTTTACCGTGTACCGCTCGATCTTCGTAGGCAGCGGAATGGGGCCCACCACGCGCGCCCCCGTCCCCCTGGCCGTTTCGATGATGTCCGCCACGGCCTGGTCCAACACGCTGTGGTCGTAGGCCTGTAATCGAATCCGTATGCGCTGCCCGTCCATCGCCATGTCACCTATTGAGTAGTTGTTCCCTGATCGCTCTGGGCACCACGTCGAACCGCTCCGGTTCCTGCGTATAACTCGCGCGCCCTTTCGTCAACGACCGGATCGCGGTCGAATAGCCGAACAGCTCCGCCAGCGGAACGTCCGCCCGAATCACCTGCAACGAACCGCGGGTGATCATCTCGCGAACCCTGCCGCGCCGCCCGTTCAGATCGCCCAGTACATCGCCCATGTGCTCCGCGGGCGTCGTGATCTCGATTTTCATGATCGGCTCGAGCAGCTCCGGCGTCGCCGCGGCGATCGCCTCTCGCGTCGCCATCACCGCCGCCGAACGAAAGGCCATCTCCGTGGATGCCTCCACGTCGTACAACCCGCCCGTCACCGCCACGCGCACGTCCTCGATCGCATAGCGCGCCAGCACGCCCGTTTGCAGCACATCGCGAATTCCCTGCTCGACCGCGGAACGAAACTCGGGCGGTATCATAGCGGCCGGAACAGAGAATTCAACACAATTCCCTTCGCCGCGCAGTTTTCCATCCGCCCGCACGCGCACGCCTGCGTACTGCCGCTTGCCGGCAATCTCCCGGTCAAACACGTTCAGAGCCTCCGCAGCGCCCGTGACGGTCTCGCGATAAGCCACTGTCGGACGCCCCGTGTTCATGGCGACCTTGTACTCCCGCAACACGCGGTCGACAAGGATTTCGAGATGCAGCTCGCCCATCCCTCGCAGGATGGTCTGTCCCGTCTCCGGATCCTTGCTTACCCCGCAGGTCGGATCTTCGGCAGCCAGTTCGTCGAGCGCGGCATTGAGCTTGTCGCGGTCCACACGGGACTTCGGCTCGACGGCGATGAACATCACCGCGGCCGGAAACACGATGCGCTCGAAGATCACCGGCGCGTTCTCGGCGCACAGCGTATCGCCCGTCGTGACGTCCGTCAGGCCGGAGACGGCCCCGATCTCGCCGGCGTTCAGCGATTCGACTTCCTCGCGCGAGTCCGCATGCAACCGCAGCAGCTTCGCCAGCCGCTCGCGCCGGCGCGTGCGCGGGTTCCAGACCGTCGCGCCCTGCTTCAAGCGACCGGAATAAATCCGCACGCAGGAGATGCGCCCGACGTACGGGTCGTTGGAAAGCTTGAAAACGAGCGCGCCCAGCGGGCCGCCGTCGTCGCAGGTCCTTACCACCGGCTCGCCCGTCTTGGGATGCACGCCTTCGGTCGCGGGCATATCCAGCGGCGAGGGCAGATAGTCGACCACCGCGTCCAGAAGCTGCTGGATGCCCTTGTTGCGCAGCGCGGAGCCGCACAGCACGGGCACGAGGTGGTTGGATACCGTCAGCCTGCGGATGCCCTGCCGTAAGACGTCCGCGCTCACATCGGGGTGCTCGATATAAGCCGCCAGCACCTCCTCGTCCTTCTCGGCGACACGCTCCACCAGCTCCGCCCGCGCTCTCTCGGCCGCCACGGCCAGCTCCTCCGGAATGCGCGCTTCGTGCACCACCTTGCCCAGCGACTGGGCGTCGAAGGTGCACGCCTTCATCTCCACCAGGTCCACCATGCCCACAAAGTCCTGCTCGCGGCCCCATGGCAGTTGCACCGGCACCGCGTTGGCCCCCAGCCGCTCGCGAATCTCAAGCACCACCATGTCGAAATCCGCGCCCATCCGATCCATCTTGTTCACGAAAGCCAGCCGCGGCACCCCGTACCGGTCGGCTTGCCGCCAGACGGTCTCGGATTGAGACTGCACGCCGCCCACGCCGCAGAACACGCCCACCGCACCGTCCAGCACCCTCAGCGAACGCTCGACCTCGACCGTGAAATCCACGTGCCCCGGCGTGTCGACGATGTCGATCTGCCGGTCGTGCCAGAAACAGGTCGTCGCGGCGCTGGTGATCGTGATGCCGCGCTCCTTCTCCTGC
>JAQBFL010000068.1:0-2511 GCA_032123415.1 bacterium
CGGGCTCCTGATCATGCAATATGCCGTCGGTCGCCCGGAGCCGACGGAGGCCGAGTACGAGATCATTCGGCGCTATGTGGCCAATGGCGGACGGCTACTCCTTATGTGCCCCGCCTGGGTTTGGCCGGCCTATGACAAGAAGCCGCTGCATCAGCTTCCCTACCGGAGGATTGCCGAGCAATTCGAGCTTGAGATGGAAGCGGGGTACGTCAACGCTCCCCTGACAATCGAGCATGCGGACTTTGGTGTTGAGGGAGCAGATGAGCTTCTTCGAGGGGCATTTTCAGCCATTGACTACCAACCGCGGAGCGGCGCGTTCCCCATTGTGGTGGGCAATAGCGGCAATGCGGGGTCTGTGGCGGCACAGAAGGGAAACGCCAGGATCATTGTGTGGGGACAGAACAACCTGTTGTCATCCGAGGCGGCGGGAAGACCGGGCGCAGTGGAGTTTGTCGGGAAAGCGGTCAACTGGCTCCTCGCGCCGCCCGTGGGCGGCGGAGTAGATGGGACGGCAGAGGATCGCCCTTTCGGAGAAGACAACGAGGGGCAGACGCATGACGCTCCCCTGAAGGCGAGGTCGATGTGAGATACGCTCAAAGGACGGTGGAGTTTGTCGGCGACTGGCTCCGCCGCCTGCGGAAGATGCCGTTACACTACCGTAAAGACGATTTTATGCGCAGGACCAAGTACCGACCTGCGTATGTTCATCTTGCGGCCAGCTTGCTCAAGCGCCTTGAGTTTCAGACTGTCATCGATATCGGTTGTGGAAACGGTTTCCTTTTGGAGCACCTGGTGAAGGCGGGAAAGACCGCGCGGGGGGTCGAATTGTCGCCCGAGGTCCGGGACACGATACCGCCTCATCTTGGTGCGCTTATCGACATCGCCGATTTTGCCCAGACTTCAGGTCAATATGATCTCGTTTGTTGCATTGAGATGGCGGAACACCTGGTCCCGGCGCGCAGCGCGGAGCTGGTCCGAACGATCTGCGCGAGGGCGAGGCTCTGGGTCTACTTCTCCGCGGCCCCACCCGGACAATGGGGGCGAGGGCACATGAATTGTCGGCCCTATAAGGATTGGATCAACATGTTCGATGCGGCAGGATGGACCTGCGATCTCGACATCACGCGACAGATTCGGGACGATCTGAAACAGTTACCTGTTGCGCCGTGGTTACGTCGGAATGGTCTCGTCTTCTCCCGCATCCCATAGCGGGCCGGAAGAAGTCGTTTCGGGACATTGGATCCAGTGCCGTTGCGGAACAAGCTTGGAGAAACTGTGAACGCGGAAACGCCGGGCGTCGACATTACCGTGACGATGGCTGCCTACAACGAGGCGGCCTGCATCGTGTCCACGCTTCGCGAGTTGGCAGGCGTGCTGGCCACGCTCAACCGGACGTTTGAGGTGCTGGTTGTTGACGATGGGTCGACAGACGAAACACACCTGTTGCTGGCGGAACTTCGCGGGGAAATCGCCGCTTTACGCATCATTCGCCTTACGCCGAACTCGGGCCAGAGCGCTGCGCTGGGGACCGGTTTTCGCCGCGCCCGCGGCCGCATCATCGTGACCATGGACGCCGATGGACAGGACGACCCCTCGAATATCCCGAGGCTTCTGGCCGAGATGGACGCAGGCTTCGACTGCTGCTGCGGATACCGCGCCAACCGGCAGGACCGGTGGAGCAAACGCATTGGCAGCAGGTTGGCCAACTGGGTGAGGAATCGCGCGCTCGGAGAAGACATCGTAGACACCGGTTGCCCGCTCAAGGCGTTCAGAGCAGAACTTGGAAAGGACCTGATGATCTGGAACGGGATGCACCGTTTTCTGCCCGCTTTTTTCGCAATGCGCGGCGCGCGGATCAAGCAGATCCCCGTGCAGCACCGGCAGCGCAAGGCGGGACAGAGCAAATACACAAATCTCGGACGGCTGAGGCGGACCGTCTGGGATCTACTGGCCGTGCGCTGGATGAAATCGCGTTGCCCGCGGTTCCGGGCGGAGGAGATTGGCTGACATGCACTACGTGAACAACTTTCTGGCCGTCCTGAAGGACCCGATGGTCATGTTCGGTATCGCCGGGCAGATCCTGTTCTTCTCCCGTTTCCTGGTTCAGTGGATTGTCTCCGAGAAGGAGAAGAAGTCCGTCGTTCCTCCGGTCTTCTGGTACCTGTCGATTGGCGGAGGCGGGATGCTGCTGGTGTACGCACTCTGGCGCCATGACCCCGTGATCTCCATCGGCCAGGCTGTGGGTTTGCTTGTATATCTTAGGAATCTGGTCCTGATCAGGAAGCACAAGCGCCAGACCGCATAATCCTGGAAAGAGCAGTTGGATTTAGTCAACCGCGGAGCAGTTGAACCGCCGAATCTAGGTGAAGCGGTTGTAGACGTCGCGGAGGTACTCGTATCTGAGAATCGAATATCCAACAGCCAACACTCAATATCCAAGGGAACTGGGTATCCCCTTTACTCTAGTGACGAGATTGCTCAATATGCAGAGATAGAAGGCCACGGAGAGGG
>JAQBFL010000069.1:0-3480 GCA_032123415.1 bacterium
CCAGGTTTTCCAGTAGCGCTTCGGGAGTCTGTCGCGCAGGGCCATCTCCGACTCCAACGGGTCCCTTGTTGAGATCAGGCCAAGGCGGTTGCTGATGCGGTGGACGTGTACGTCTACGCACATGCCGTACTTGTCGAAGGCATTGATCACGACAAGATTGGCGGTTTTGCGACCGACCCCGGGCAACTCGCAGAGTTCTTCGACCGACTGCGGTATGCGGCCCTCGAACCGTTCGCGCAGCGCGGCGGGCAGCGCCTTGAGATGGACGGCCTTGACGCGGTAGAACCCGACGGGGTAGATGGCCTTCTCGATCGCCGTGGTCGGCAGCCGTTCGAGTGCCTCCGCCGTCGGCGCGAGGGCAAAGAGCCGGCGGCAGGCCGAGGCGGTCGTGGCGTCCTGTGTGCGCGAGCTGAGGATCGTGCCGACGAGCACCTTGAACGGGTCCGAGGTCTCAGCCTGAATCAGCTCGATGATCGGCGCCTGCCCGTTGCGGTAGGCCGCGCCGAGCAGGCGATGCACGGCCGGTAGGTCGCGGGGCGTCATGCGTCGGCCTGCGCCATCTCGTCGAGCATGGCCCTGGCGGCGGCGGCCGGATCGGGCGCATCGAGAATGGGGCGGCCGACGACGAGGAACGAGGCGCCGGCGCGCAGCGCGTCGGCAGGCGTCGCGACGCGCTTCTGATCGCCCACGGCGGCGCCGCTCGGCCGGATGCCAGGCGTGACGAGGATCGGGGCGGGGCCCAGCGCGGCGCGGAAGGCCGCGGCTTCGAGCGGCGAGCAGACGAGTCCGTCGATGCCGCAGTCGATGGCCAGCCGGCCCATGGCGAGGGTGTGCTCCGTCAGGGGGCGCGCGATGCCCAGCTCGGTCAGATCGGTCTGATCGAGGCTGGTCAGCGTGGTAACCGCCAGCAGGCGCGGGCGGTGGGCGCCCGCATCCCGTGCCGCCTTGGCGGCTTCCATGAGCATGGCGCGTCCGCCGGCCGCGTGGACGGTCAGCAGGTCCGCGTCGTGGCGGGCGGCCGCGGCCACGGCGCGTGCCACGGTGCGCGGGATGTCATGCAGCTTGAGGTCGAGAAACACCCGCTTGCCGTGCCCGCGCAACGTCGCCAGGGCGGTCGCGCCGTCGGCCACGAATAGCTCCAGGCCGACCTTGTAGAGAGAAACCTCGGCGGGCAGTGACCGCACGACACCCTCGATGCTGTCCGCGGACCGCACGTCCAGGGCAATAATCAATTTCGATCTCATGAATCGGACCTCCTTGATCGGACCGCGCTCCCCAAGCGATGTGACTGCCGCATTCTAGACGTGCCGCGCAGTTCAGGCAACGGGGAAATCAGGGGAATCTGCTGCTTGACCTTGCCGCCGTGGGCGATATATCGTCTGTGCCATGCGAGCAAGGGGTTATCCATGGGTGGCGGCTTTCGGCCTCCTCGTGTTCTGCGCGTCCGTCGGGAGGACGCAGCAACAGGACGACTTCGGGACGCCGAGCGCGCCTCTGGACGAGGATATTTCGCCGGAGCGGAAGCACCCCAGCATCTTCAGGCGGCCTGCCATGGATACGCCCGCGAAGCAGTTGGAGTATGCCTCGCGGCTCGCTGCCGAAGGCAAGACGCGCGAGGCGGCCAAGCAGTTCCGCAACGCGGTGCACGCCTGGCATGAGACGCCCGAGGCCGTGCAGGCCCAGATCGCGTACGCCCGACTCCTCGAGACCCGCGGCAAGCTGCGCAAGGCGTTCGTGGAGTACCAGTATCTGGTCGACCGGTTTCCGGGCCGTTTCCCTTACGACGAGGTGCTGGACCGCCAGATGCGGATCGCCAACGCGGTCGCTTCGGAACGCCACTGGGAGTTTCTTCTGCTTCCCGGCTTCGATGCGCCGGAGCGGGCCATCCCGCTGCTGAAGCAGATTGTCAAGAACGCGCCCCGCTGGGAGCGTGTGCCCGAGATCCAGTACCGGATCGCGGCGCTGCACGATGAGCTGGGGGAAGACGAGCAGGCCATTGAAGCCTACGGACTCCTCGCTTCCCGCTATCGGAACAGCGAGTTGGCGCCGGATGCGGCTTTTGCCCGCGCCCAGTGTATCCACCGGCTGGCCGTGCGCCGGGGACGCGACGAGAAGCCGCTGCGCGATGCGCTGGAGGCGTTTCAGTTGTTCCTGCACGACTACGCGACGCACGACCGGGCGCCGCTGGCGCGCGAACGTGTCGCCGAGCTGCGGGGACGGCTGGCGGACATGGCCTTCGCGCGGGCCGTGTTTTACGAGCGCAAGAATGGGACGTCGGATGCGGCGCGCATCGCGTACACCCGCTTCCTGGACGAATTTCCCGATGGACCCCAGGCCGCGGCGGCCAGAGTGCGTCTCGACCGTCTTACCCCGAAGAAAGAGAGCAATCCATGAAACTGAACGGCGTCTTGCCGAATCTCGCCCGCCGCGTTCTCCGCTGCGCGTTCGCCCTGGCGTTGCCCGCGGCGCTCCTGACGGGGTGCATCGGATATCGCCTGGGGTCGACGCTGCCGCGCGAGTTGCGAACCATCCAGGTGCCGGCCTTTGTCAACCGCACGGGGGAGCCGCTGCTCGAAGCCGAGACGACGTCCGCGGTGATACGCGAACTGCAGCAGGACGGCACGCTGCGGGTTGTGCAGGCGGGCGAGGATTCCGACCTGGTGCTGAATGTGGTCCTGGCGTCCTACGAGCTGGAGCCTGTCCGCTATACGCGGGACGATACGCAAACGGCGCAGGAGTATCGCCTGCGCATCGAAGCCGAGGTGGAATGCGTCCGACGCTCGAACGGGGAGACGATCGCCTCCGGGCTGGTACACGGGGAAGCAACCTTCGTGCCGACCGGCGGGCTGGCGTCATCGAAGCACGCCGCGCTGCCGGACGCCGCGCGCGACCTGGCGTACCGGGTAGTACAGAGCGTGGTGCAGGCCTGGTAAAGCGTGTCGGGTGTCAGGCCGCGGCCGGCTTGACGCTCTTCTTATCGACCTTCTTGGCGGCCCGCGACTTGTAGCGGGAGACCGTGTTGGCCTTCAGAATGCCCTTCTTGACGGCCTTGTCGAGCAGGGAATACAATTCCTTGAGGTTGCCGGCGCTCTTGGCCTGATCCCCGGATGCAACCACTTCGTTGAACCGGCGCCTGGCCGTACGCGTCTCGCTTCGCACCGCGCGATTGGTTGCGCGAAGTTTCCTGGTTTGCCTCATCCTCTTCCAGGCGCTCTTGATATTCGGCATCGGGATCCCTGCTCCTGTGTGTGCTGCTTACTCTTCCTCTGAATCGAACAAACTCAACATGATACGCAATGTCGCCGCCGGGTCAATCGCTTTTTTGCGCTTCGTCTCGAGAACGCCGGACTTACCGTGCGCTTGGGCGGCGTGGGCCGCCGCGAGAGGAAGACGGTCGTCTGCCTCCCGAAGGCCCGCGGCCCGGCCCGCTCCGTCCCCGTCCGCCGCCGGGTCGCCCGCCGTGGCGCTCTTCGCCGTCCC
>JAQBFL010000070.1:0-21067 GCA_032123415.1 bacterium
GAGTTCTACCATTGGTCTCTTTGGATGCAGAGGAAACTCAAGATTACAGACAGGCCGAACCATGTGCCGGAGGATACGGCTCGCAAGCTCGCCGATCCTCAGCGCTGACGTTGGCCATGGAAGAATGAATTGACAACTATGCGCCATTGGCGCACGATGTGGATGTGATGGTATTCAAAGAAACAAGCGTATTCACCCGGCCGATCAGCAAGCTGATCCCCGATGAATCTTATCGTGAGTTCCAGCAGGAGTTGATCTTCAACCCGACCGCTGGCGATCTGATCAAGGGAAGCGGCGGCCTTCGGAAGATTCGGTGGCGCTCTGCGGTTGGAGGTAAGCGTGGCGGAATCAGGGTGATATACTATTGGTACGTGGCCGACAGTGAGATCTTTCTTCTCCTTGCCTACGGCAAGAATGAGAAGGCAGACCTATCGCCGAAGGAAGTCAAGATTCTGAGGACATTGGTTGAGGAGAATATGTGATGAAGAAAGAACTATTTGCCGAATTGGTCCAGAGTGTCGAGGAAGCCGGAAAGATCCGGAAAGGCTTGGTCAAGCCTTCCCGCGTCTTCCGCTGTCGCCCCGTGGATATCAAGCGCATCCGCAACAGACTTCACGTCTCCCAATCTCAGTTTTCGCTCATGATTGGCGTCAGCAAAGCCACCCTACAGAATTGGGAGCAGGGCCGAAGACAGCCCGAGGGAGCCGCAAAGGCCCTACTGCGCGTTGTGGACAAACAACCACAGGCGGTCATTGAAGCTCTCCAGGCCTGACAAATGATGGGCCAACAAGTGGGTGCAGCGTACGTCGCACAAGGTGCGCCGTCCGCTGACCCGTGACGTAGTCTGAGCATTGGAGAGCAGTGATCGGTTATCGGTGATCGGTGGCACCTGACGGACCACCGATCGCTGATTACCGATCACTTACGACGGAGATACTTTGTGAATGGTACACCCCCACCCCTGCCCGCCGCGCGGAGTCGACCGGCGCTGCCTTCTGGCGCCGTGTGGCTGTCGGCCGTTGTCCCCGGTTTGGGACAACTCGCCCAGCGTCGGTGGATTGCGGGCGTCCTGTTCCTCGCGACATCGCTAGGGCTGTTCCTGTGGCTCGGGTGGATGTTGGTCCATTCGATGGTCGAGAACATCAGAACGGCCCTGGCCTTTGCGGATGGCACCGACCCGGCGCGCCCGTTCGATATCCTCTCGATACCCCTGGTTCTCGGCCTGCTGGCGCTATTCCTGGTCGTCTATTCCGCGGCCTTGATCGACGCGCACTTGGCGGCGACCCGCATCGCGCGGCGACGTGGTACCGCCAAGACTGTTGATTCCGGGCACGAATCCGCCGGATAAGACGCGTGGCTTGGTCAGCCGTGTTTCGCCTCGAAGGCGCGCATGAACGAAACCAGGGCGTCGACGCCTTCCGCCGGGAAGGCGTTGTAGATGGAGGCGCGCAGACCGCCGACGGCCCGGTGCCCCTTGAGCCCCTTGAGTCCGGCCGCCGAAGCCTGCTTGATGAACGCCTCCTCCAGTTCCTCGGTCGGCAGCCGGAAGGTGACGTTCATGTCCGAGCGGTACTCGCGCACCGCGGCGCCTCGGTAGAAGCCGGACGCGTCGATCGCCGCATACAGCTTGGCGGCCTTCTCGACGTTGTGCCTGTAGACATTCGCGATGCCCTGCTTCTTCAGCCAGCGCGTCACGAGCATGACGATGTAGATCGTGAAGCACGGCGGCGTGTTGTACATCGAGTCTTCTTCGATGTACGTCGTGTACTTCAGCATCGTGGGCACGCGCGCCGGCACGCGCGCCGCGAGGTCTTTGCGAATCGCCACGACGGCCGCCCCGGCAGGCCCGAGGTTTTTCTGCAGGCCGGCGTAGAACAGGCCGAAGCGCTTGGCGTCAAAGGGGCGAGAGAGAATGTCCGAAGACATGTCCGCCACGAGCGGCGCTTCGGTCACGGGAAAAGTTTTCCACTGCGCGCCGGAAATCGTCTCGTTCGACGTGATGTGAACATAGGCCGCGCCGGGAGTCAGCTTCAGTTCGGCGTTGGAGGGCATCCGCGTGGGCATCTCCTTGCCGCAATCGGCCGCGATGTTCACCTTGCCCAGGTTCTTCGCTTCCTTGATGGCCTTGGAGGCCCAGGCGCCGGAGTTGGCGTAGTCGGCCGTTTGACCCTCGCCGAGAAGGTTCAGCGGAACCATGGCAAACTGCAGGCTGGCCCCGCCCTGTACGAAGAGGACGTCGTAGTCGTCGGACAGCCCGAGCAACTCCTTCAGGTTGGCAACGGCCTCCGCCTGGACGGCCATGTATTCCTTGCCGCGATGGCTGCTTTCCATGAGCGACATGCCGGAGCCGACATAGTCCACCATTTGCTTCTGGGCCTCTTCGAGAACTTCCACCGGCAGTACCGCAGGCCCCGCGCTGAAATTATAACACCGTGCCATCGTTCTTTCCTCCACGTCAAAGGGCTCCGCTCATAATCCCGGCCGGCCCGTTACCAAACCCAGAGACCTCGCGGCGAACAGCCCGCGTATTTCGGGCAGCATACGGCCGCGACGCAGGCGCGTTCAAGACGAATCTTAGAAATGACTTCGTCGTGCGTTCCTCCATTGGCGAGCGTGTTGCCGCTTGCACGATAGCGGGGGGGGCGCTAGACTGGCGGTCATGAATTCGATGAAATGGATGTTGACGGTGCTTGGGTTCGTTCTGGCCGCGAGCCTCTCCCTTGCCCAGCAGGCAAAGCAACCAATGCCGGCTGGAGAGCGGTTCGAGCAGGCCGAGCGCATGGTGCGGCAGGCGGACATGACGCGGGATATGGGCGAAGAGCCGGCCGCGCTGGAACTATACCGGCAGGGCTTCGAGGAATACACGCGGCTCGAACGCGAGTTTCCGCAGTGGCAGCCCGCCATGGCGCGCGCCAGGATCGCTTATTGCCGCGACGCGATGCTGTCGCTGTTGCGGCGGATTCCGGATTCGGAACTGCTTCAGGCCCAGCCGGCCAGTCCTCCGAAGCCGGACGCCACCGCAGTCTGCGTGCGGGCCGCCGCGCGGCTGAAGGCGGGCGACGCCGAGGGCGCGGGCGCGCTGCTGATGGATGCCCTGAGATCCGACCCGGACCATTTCTCCGTCCGCCTCCTTCTCGGCATGGCTCGCTGCCAGGCCGGTCGCTATTCGGACGCCTTCTTCCTGTTGGACACTCTGGCGTCTGAGCACCCGGAGCGCATCGAGGCGCGGCTGGCGCTGGCGGCGGCGCTGATCGGCCGAGGCGATATCGAGCGGGCGCGGGAGGAGGTCGAGGCGGCGCTGGCTCTGCAGCCCGAGGCGTCCGAGCCCCATTTCAACATGGCCCGTGTGCTGATGCTGGCGGAAAGCCCTGACAGGGAGCGCGCGCGCTTTCACTACGACCGAAGTCTGCGATTCGGCGGCGCGCGCGATGCCGCGTTCGAGGCGACGCTGGCAAAGGAGCCGGAACGGAAAGCGGCACGCGGCGGCTGGTTGGGCCGGTTCGGCTTCGGGCGCGCCCGCCGCACTCCCGTCGAGCGGCCGGGCAGCGACCAACAACCTGCCCCGGAGCCGCCACCGCCCGCAGCTCCTGCCGTGGACGGGCCTGCCGCAACACCGGTCGCTCCTCCCGTAGCCGCACCTGCGCCGCTACCCGCGGATTGGCCCCCCGCCCCCGTCGTGCGCAGCCCCGTCCCTGTCGTCATTGGGGCCTATGGCGCCCCGGAGAGGCTGGAGCCTTCCGATCCGCCGCGCCGCTGACACCCCGGCCCGAGAGCCATCCCCCCGATGAAGAGCCTGCACACCGAAATCAGACGCAGCCTTCTCACCAGCATCGTAGCCAGCTCGATCGGCCAGGTGTGGGTTGTCGTGGCACTCGGCGTGGCGACCACCATGCTGCTTGTGCGAATGGGCGCGACGGGGTTCCAGCTCGGACTCGCCGTGGCGGTTCAACAGGTGGCCGTCATGGCGCAGCTTGTCGGCGCCACCGTGGGCGAGCGCTTGACGCGCCGCCGCCGCTTCTGGGCCGTGACGGCACTGATTCACCGCCTGATCTGGCTTGCGCCCGTGGCCCTGATTCTGATGCCCGGGCTGGACGACGCCCAGCGCGTGCGCTGGTTGATTGCCGCCATTGCCGTAAGCGCCGCTCTGGGGCACGTCAGCACTCCCATCTGGTTCAGTTGGATGGCCGACCTGGTGCCGCAGCGCATCTCCGGCAGATTCTGGGGGTTCCGGCAGACCATAACCATGGCGAGCTTCGTCCTCATGGCGTGGCTGGCCGGCCGGATGCTCGACGCCTACACGCCGGGCGGGTCCATGCGCGGTTTCGTGATCGTCTTCTTTGTCGGCGTGCTGGGCGGATGTCTGGACATTCTCCTGCACTGTCTGGTGCACGAGCCGACACCGCACCCCCAGGATCATGGAAGCCCCTTCTTGACGCGCGTGCGCGAGATCTGGAGCTGCCGGGATTATCGATGGCTCACGCTTTCCATGGGCGTCTGGCTCTTCACACTGGGCATGGTGGGGCAGTACGGCATGGTCTACCTGCGTCACGAACTGAACGTGACCTACTCCGAACTGACCTACCTGTCCGTGGCGGGGTCTCTCGGGGCTCTGGTGGCGGGCATCCCGATGGGGCGCCTCATCGACCGTGTCGGCGCCCGTTCGATCGGCGCCCTGCTTATGGCCGTGGCGCCCGTTCAGGGCGCCATCGTGTGGTTCTTCATCCATGACGGCACGGTCATCCTGACCGTGCCATGGTTAGGACAGGTCTCCGTGCCTTTCTACATGGCGCTGCTGGCGCCTTCCAGTTTCGTGGCCGGCGCTCTCTATTCCGGCGTCGGGCTGTCGCAGATACACCTTATCAACGCCGTCTCCCCGCGCAATTCGCGTGTCGTGGCCATGGCGGTCCACTGGTCGACCATCGGGTCCATGGCCGCGCTGGGTCCGCTGCTGGGCGGGTGGGTCATGGACTTGCTGGCACAGCACCCGCTGCGCGTGACGTTGCCCTCCGGGCAACCGATCGCGTTCTATCACGTCCTGCTGATTGCCCAGTCCGCGCTGGCCGCCGGACTGGCCTCGCCGCTGCTGCTCCGCGTCTCAGAGCGCGGCAAGGGCTTCCCGCCCGGCCTGACGCCGTCGTTCATGCGCTTCGGGAACCCCCTGCGGCTGTTCTCGATTCTTTGCTCATGGACGCCGCCGGACGAGCGCACGGGCGTAGAGTTCGATGACGAGAAGGAAGGTCCGCCGCGACGCTGAGGCCGACCTACATGCTGAAAACGGCCATGTTCTTCAGTCCAATTTTGGCGCATGTGTCCAACAGGCGGACGAGGAAGGCGTGCGGCGAGTCGCCCATGCATTTGATCACGACCGAGACATTCTTGTTGTACTGTGCGATGCTCGTGAGCTGCCGGTCCAGCTCGGAAAGCGTCACCTGCCGCCCCTTCAGAACATAGCCGTCCTTGTAGACGGTGATCGTGAGCAGATTCTCGGGTTGAACTGGCGGCGGCGCCGGGTCGGGCGCGGGACGCGATACGTCGAGCTTCGAGAGAATATCATGCTGTTTGAGCGTCACGATGAAGAAGATCAGAAGCTGGAACACGACGTCGATCATCGGCGTCATTTCCAGCTTGGCTGCCTCGCCCCTGTTGCGCTTTTTGTACTTACTCATGAATCGCGCTCTCGCCGGCGGTCATCGTCTCCGCCCCGTCTTCTGTTCCTTGATGGCGGCGAAACTGAGCCTCCACAGCCCGATCTCGGAGCAGATATCCATAACCGTCCTCACGTCGGCATGCTTGGTGCGGTAGTCCGCGCGGATCAGCACGGGGAACTCTCCCATGTAATTATAGCGCCGACGCACGATCGACTTCAACTGGGGCGGCGAAACCTGGGCGCCATGCATCGAGAGCCAGCCGTGCCGGTCCACCTCGATCACCATGGTCGTGGGTTCTTCCTTGACCAGCGGGGCGTGCCTTCCTTCCTCGAGGATGATGTCTTCCTTGTAAACCTGCTCGAGGTTGATCGTGACGATGAAGAAGATGATCAACTGGAAGACGACGTCGATCATGGGCGTCATGTCCAACTCGGCCAAACCGCTCTGCGTATGCTTTTGCCGTCGGAGCATTGTCCGTTTCCCTCGGGCCGGAGGTTCTGGTTCTGCTTTACCCCGCCACGACTTCGACGTTGCGCAGGTCCTTGATCAGTTCCAGCGTCACGGCTTCCATGCGAAGCACCAGCGTGTTGGCATTGTTGCGGAACGTGTAGTACAGCGCGATGCACGGCACCGCGATGACCAATCCCGCGGCCGTCGTATACAGCGCCTGGGAGATGTTCAGGGCCAGTGCGCCAACGTCCGGCGCGCCGCCGGCCAGGTTGGCGAACGCGCGGATCATGCCTTGCACGGTTCCAAGCAGTCCAAGCATCGGGGCGATATTGCCCACGACGGAAAGCCACGTGAGCTTCTGCATGAGCTTCTCCGTCTCCAGATCGGCCGCCGTGGCAATGGCCTCCTGGATGACCTCATAGCCCTCCTCGACATGGCTAAACCCGGCCGTGAGGATGTTTGCCATGGGGCCGGGCTCGCTTTCGCAGTTCCCCAGAGCCTTGAGGACATCGCCTTCCTGCATGGCGGCCGTGACGTTCTGAATGAGCGCATCGGGCATGATGCGGGTCACCCGAACGGAGAGGGCGCACTCCACGGCGAAATAGACGCCGAACCCGGCGGCGACGAAGATGGCCAACCAGAGAAGGATGCCGAGCGGGCCGGACTTCGAGACCACCGTGAAGAAGCTGCCGGAGCCGACATTGGCCGGCGCCTCTTCGGGTTGCATCAGCGTGCCGGCCGCGGGGGCCGCTTCCTGTGCCAATGCGGGAGACGTGAAAGCCATTGCCGCGAGAACCGACACGATCGTCGTCAACAGGAGAACCTTCTTCATCGCACGCTAACCTTTCTCCGTGTCCATTGTCAAACGGCGCACGCAGGCGCCTTCATACCCGTAACCGGAACACCTTCATGCCCATAAGCGGAATGTTTTCTACCACACACGATCCTGCCCTCACAAGCAAAAAGAACAAAAAGAAACAACGCATCGAATTACGCGCCATGCCGGCGCCATACACGAAGCAAAGACCTTTTCGATGCAGACATGATCACGCTCCGCCGCGGACCTTCTGTGCCTCTGGGCTCGATGGGTAAGCTTGAAGCAATTGCTGGCGCATCTTTTCCGCGTGGCTCTGCTGCCCAAGCTGCTGAAAACTCTCCGCGGCCTTGAACAGCGCCTCGGCCTGCACCTCGCGCACGTCGCGGAAGAGAATCACCGTCCGCAGGTAGCCCTCGAGCAACGCCTTGCGATGGTCTCCCCCCGCCCGAACCAGGTCGGCCCGCCACAGTTGCGCCACCGCCGCCACCTCGCGCGAACCGGCCTTGACGGCTTCGCCCAGCACCTGACTGAGCTTCGCTTCCTTGCCGTCCTTCTGCAGCGCGCTCCAATAGATCCGCGCCAAATCGCCGGACGTGGCCGCGCCCTGATTGACGCGGATGATGCGTTCGGACATTTCCACGGCCTTGCCGGCCTGATTGAGGCTGAGATAGGCTTCGGCCAGAAAACGCGCGGCCATGACGTCCCAGTACATCATCTCGTAACTCTTGACGATCGCTTCGAGCGGCTTGACGGCCGCCGCATAGCGGTGGCCCTGGACGTCCTGGACGGCCGCATCGAACTGCGCCGGCTTCGCGACGATGACGCGGTTCACCTGACGGAGCGGCACCTTGCGGCTCACACTGGCGGAACTCACGTTGTATTCGCGGCTCGATGCGAACCAGGAGATATCGCCCCGGATTTCGGTGTTGTCCGTTAAAACCAGAGTTCCCGTGACGGCCGCGGCTTCGCGGACGGTCAGGACGCCGGCCATGACGGCGGCGGCCATGCAGCGCGTTACGATCGATCGGTTGTGCTGTTTCATTTTTCGCTTTCTCCGTGTTTGCTTCGAGACTCTTTACTAGGGCTGTTCCGTCGCGGCCTCCGCGGGCGGAGCCTGGGTCGACACTCCCTCGGCGGGCGGCTGGACCTCCACGGCCTCTTCCGCCGGTGCGGCGTCTGCCGCGCCCGCGGGCGGCGGCGCCCCCCGCGTCACCACGCGCGCCCGCGCCCGCGTGCGTATGCTGCGGATCTCGCTCAGGCTCGTGCTCCGCGGGAAGAGCTTCGAGAATCTGTCGGCGTTGGTCACGACATCTTCCCACTTCTCCATGGCCAGCATGAGGGGCAGGCACTCGATGTAGGCGATCTCGATCTGCTGACGCACCTCGGGGTCGCGCGGGTCGGCGAGATTGATCAGCATCAGGTAGGTCGCCACGGCGAATCCGCGCGCTTCCGTGACGTCCTGCCGCGCGCCAAACTGCTCTTCGGACGTGGCCTTGCGCGTGTAGATGCGGGCCACGCCCACGTTGAGGCGCTCCCGTCCGCCCGGCGTCTTTTCGAACAGCCGCGCGCGGTTCATGGTTTTGATCGAATCGTTGAACAGGTTGGCTCGCTCGTTGCGGTCGGCCTGTTTCATGGCCAGCTCGGCATAGGCTTGACTCAGCGCGAGGCACGCGGGCACCGTGAACCCCGTATTGGCGAAGCGCGCGAGCAGGTCCGACAGGGTGTCCACCGACTCCTTATTACGCTGGAGCCGCAGCAGAACCTGTCCCTTGCCCAGGAGCGCCGGCTCAACCCAGGCACGCTTTTTCTCGAGCTTCAGTACGCGCTCGTAGGCCTGGAGCGCAATCTCCAGTTCGCCGGCCTTCTCGAGCTCCTGGCCCGCGGACAGGATCTGCCCGGCCGTATAATCGCCGCCGGCCTCGAACATCTCCTTGAATATTTCGACGGCCTTGGCGCGAGCGCCGAGCTGCAGGAGGCTATTGGCGAGCAGGAAGCGCGAGGTCTTGGCCTCTTCGGTGTCGGGGTAGTCCTTACGCAGGCGGTCGAAGGCCTTGCGCGCCTCCTCGGGCTCGTCCAGGAGCACCCGGAAGGTGCCGATCCGATTCAACGCGGCGGGGGCGAACTGGGACTTCGGGAAGGTATTCACCAGCTCATCCAGCCCATCGACCGCCTTGCGGCGGTAGACGGGAATCTGCTCCTCGGACGGCTTCATCTGCGCCAGCAAGACGGCGCTGTGGAACAGCGATCCTTCAAGCACGCGCTGATTGGCGTCCCGTTCTTCGTCGGTGTTGGCGTACTCGGGCCGCGGCTCGCGCACCATCTTGACCAGCTCGGCGTAGCGGTTGTAGGCGGTGGACAGGAATTTATCGCCCAGAAGGCGGTAAGCCTGCGCCAGGCGGAAGCGGGCGTTGATCAGTATGTGTCCCGGGCGCTCCTTCTTCTCGAGCTCCTTGACCATCTCGGTGAGCGTCGTGACGACGTTGGTGGCCTCGCCCATCTTCTCGTAGCAGAGGGCTGCCTTGCTCAGGGCGTTGAAGTACGACGGAGCGGTGGGATGGTTCGTCCGGATGTCCAGATAGTACTTCAGCGCGCCGGCGTAGTCTTCGCGGTTGTAACGCTCGTCGCCGAACACGTAGAGCATGCCCGAGACGCGCGGGTGCTTTTTGAAATGGGTAAAAAACTGGTCGTAGATGGCATCGCGCCGGTCCGACATCGAGTGGTCGCCGCAGTAGTTGGCCAGCTTCAGGAGCTGATCGCCGGCCACCGTCATGAGCGCTTCCTTGCCGGCAAACCGCTCGGCCAGATAGATCGCGACCGCGTCGGCGTGCAGCTCTTCGCCCAGTTCCAGATAGCACTGGCATAGCTCTCCGACGGCGGAGACGGAGGTTTCTCCCTCGGGGAACAGGCTCAGGACATTGAGGTAGCTCTCGGCCGCCTTGTCGAACTGTTGCTGGTTGAACTCCGAACGCGCCTGCTGGAAGGCGTAGTGGCGCACGCGATCCATCTTCTCCTCGGTCACGCTGGTGACGATCCGTGCGCCGAACCGGTTGCGCAGAAGCTCCTCGACCTCTCGCGCTCGTACGCCGGCATCCGGTGCCCACTGACTGCTGGGAAACCGGATGAACACATTGAGGAAGTGTTGCAGGGCGCCCGGCGAGCGCGCGGGCGAGCCGTCCCGACTCCTGGCGCCCGTCTCCTTGCCTGCGAGCATTTCGAGGGCCTTCTTCTCATTCCCGGCCTGAAGCACCTTGGCGGCCTCGTCCTGCAGCATGACGCCCAGCAGGTAGCGGCATTGGGCCAGGGGACTGAGGCGGGTGAAATCCTCCGTGCTTTCCTTGGATTCCTCGACCAGCGAGTCGTGGATGCTCTTGAGATCCTCGTTGTAGTCCTCGATCAGTTTGCCCGCTTCGTCGATCTTGCCCTCGAGCATGCGGATATGGGCCAGCATGACGATCCCCTTGCCGAACCACAGATCGCGCTCCCACAGCAACTCGTTGACGTTCTTCTCCGCCTCATTGAGCAGGGCGCTCGGCCCGGCCTTGTCCTTGGCCGCCAGCTTGATCATGATCTCGGTCATTTCGGATTGAATCTGCCGCTTGACGTGCCGCTCGATCTTGGCCTTGAGCACGTTCCGATAGGCGTCGATTGCCGCGTCGAGCCGGCCCATGAGGAGCAGCATCTGGGCGTACTTGTAGGCGGAGTCCCGGTAGAAATCGTTGATGGCCTCGGGCGGCGCGGTGGGGTATGCCTTGAAGAAGGAATCGTACACCCCCTGGGCCTCGCCGTACCGCCCCCAGGCGTAGTACCCGTCCGCCAGAACCAGCTTCATGGCCCACACCTCGACGCTCTGCTGGTTCGGCTCGCGCGCGATGAGCGCCTTGACGGCGTCGAAATTGCCGACGGCGAGCAGGCTGCGAAGCTCGGCCGTCTTGACCTTGGCGACCTGGTCGGGGAACTGCCGTCGGAATCCTTCGACGGCAAGGTTCGCGTAGTCCTGCATGCCCAACTCCTGCAGCCCGGCAATGTACCGAAGCTCGTCCTCGACCTGCTGGTCGCGGGGCGACATTTCGCCGACCTGCGCGAGTGCGCCGCACGCCGCGAAAAAGAGTGAGAGAGAAACGAGCGCCGGGACCGCCAAACCGCGTAGGGATCGGATCGCTTTCATGGGAAAACCCTATCCTGCCTAACCCTGAGGCGTCAATACCGAATCGAGGACCGAACCGAAGGACCCCTGTGCTGCCCTCTGGAACTAGAACGATTCCCGCCGCCGACTTCTTAGCGCCGGTCGCCGCCTCAAGCGAGCAGATCGTAGACGAAGGCGTCTTTGGCGCGGCTCAGGCATCCGGCTGCGTGACCTCGGCAATCGCCGCCAGGCCGGTGCTGTCCACTACGATCACCGTGTTGTCGCCGGACGTGCTGCGCGTGTAGACCGCCGTGCTGGTGTTCCGCCAGGTCATATAACCGCGCGCCGACATGCCGACCGACCACTCGTAGGGCGGCTCGCCGCCGCTGGCCGTGAACACGACCTGATCGCCGTTGTACGTCAACGAAGCGCTGGCGGGCGAAAGGGTCAGGGTCTCCACCGCATCCTTCTGGTTAACCGTGGCGCTGGCCTCCCAGGTGCGCGAGTCGCGCACTTTGACGACGTTCACGCCGTTGGCGCTCGTCCGGGTATAGGTCACGGTGCGGCCCCCACCGGACACAACGCCCAGGGACTCGTCGGTGACCGACCAGGTCAAGGGCTCCACGCCGCCGATGACCGTGAAGGAGCGCGCCGTGTCGTCCGAATCCATGACGACGCTCGCCGGCTCGATCCGGAATTCCTCGCCGCTGAGGTCATCCTCGCTGCAACCGGCCAGTAGCGCGGCCGCGCACAACGCCGAAACGGGTCCCGCCATGGCTCGAACAAAACGCTTCATAGTGATCCTCCGACCCGCATCCTAGCGACGCCTGCCCTCCGGCGTCAAGGGGCAACACGAGCCGTTCGCGTTTGGTTTCCTGCCGGGAATAGAAAGAACTTGGTTCGGGCGAAAGGTGTGTTGTAGACTGCACGGCAGTGAGCCTGGCTCCACGGCAGATCGTCAACACCGAAAGAAGCGCAGCATGGGCGACGATAAACGGGCAAAGTTATGGGTTGGGTTCGATCTCGGCGGCACGAAGATGCTCGCCGTGGTGTTCAACGCGGACATGCAGCCGATCGTCCGCCAGAAGCGCACGACCAAAGCCCAATCGGGGGTCAGGAACGGCCTCTCGCGCATGGTCGAGACCCTGCGCGAAGCCTTGAGCGAAGCCAAGTGCGACGAATCCGCACTGGCGGGCATCGGCATCGGCTGTCCGGGGCCCGTCGACCCCGACAACGGCATCCTGCTCGATCCGCCCAATCTTGGCTGGAAGAACGTGCCGATTCGCGACGAGTTTCAGAAGGCATTCAAGTGCCCCGTGCTCGTTGCGAACGACGTGGATGCCGGGGTTTATGGCGAGTACGCGCTGGGCGCGGCCCGTAAGGCGCGCTGCGTGCTGGGGGTTTTCCCCGGCACGGGCATTGGGGGCGGCTGCGTGTACGAGGGCCGCATTTTTCGCGGCTCCGAACGGTCTTGCCTGGAAATCGGCCACATGCAGGTTCTTCCCGGCGGGCCGCGGTGCGGCTGCGGCCGCCGCGGATGCCTGGAGGCCGTCGCCAGCCGGCTGGCCATCTCCGCCGAGGCGGCCAAGGCGGTCTTCCGCGGGCAGGCCCCGCACCTGATGGAAAGGGCCGGCATGAACCTCGCGGATATCCGTAGCGGCGCCCTCGCTCTCTCCATTAAGGAGGGCGACACGGCCATCGAACTCATTGTGCGCGACGCCGCGCGCTGGCTGGGGGTGGGCATCGCCAACGTCGTCAACCTCATCGCTCCGGATTGCATCGTGCTGGGCGGGGGCCTGGTCGAGGCCATGCCGGACCTATACCTGTCCGAGGTCGAGAAGACGGTGCGGGAGACGGCCATGTCGTCGCTGCGCAAGACCTTCAAACTCACGATCGGCAAGCTTGGAGACGATGCGATCGTCATGGGCGCGGCGGCCTGGGCGCGCGCCGCGGCCGGGGACAATGCGAAATGAACGCGCGGCGCAAACAGCCCTCCGCTTCCGAAATGCCCGCCGCGCGCGGCGTCGAAACCACCGCGGTGATCGAGATCGGGACGACCTCGATTCGCATGGCGTTGGCGGAACTGCCCCCGAGCGGCGCGTTTCGCATCCTCGACACCCTCCAGCAGCCCGTCTCCCTCGGCAAGGACGCCTTCACCGGCGGCACGATCGAGCCAGGCACGACCGAGCAATGCGTTCAGGCGCTACGGTGGTTTCTCCAGGCGCTGCGCGAGGTCGGTACGGATACCCGCCGGATTCGCATCGTGGCCACCAGTGCGGTGCGCGAGGCCGTCAATCGCGAGGCGTTTCTCGACCGGATCGCCATCGCCACGGGGCTCAACGTCGACGTCCTGAACGAAGCCGAGGTCAGCCGGCTGACCTACCTCGCCGTGCGACCGGCCCTCGATCGGGACCCGGCCTTCCGCGGCTCCGACACCGTGGTCGTCGAGGTGGGCGGCGGCAGCACGGAGGCGCTCGTCTTCCGCCGCGGCAAGATCGTCAGCTCCCACATGTATCGCCTCGGCTCGCTGCGCCTGCGAGGGCTTCTGGACGACACCCACGCGCCCGACGTACAGACCAACAGCGTCCTCTCGCACTATGTCTCCGAGACCGCCGGCCGCATCGTGGAAAGCGTGGCGACGCATGCGCATTCCTCCCCATGCCCGCTGCGACTCGTGGCGCTGGGGTCCGAGGCGCGATTCGCCTGCGCCCGGCTCATCCCCCGCTGGCAGCCCGGCCCCGTCACCGAACTGCGCGTCAAGGACTTGACGGAGCTCACCCAGTCGGTCCTCGACCGGTCGGTGGACGAAGCCGTCCGGCGCTACAAGATCACCTATCCCGAGGCCGAAACGTTGGGCCCCTCCCTCATGGTGCTCACGCGTCTGGCCCGGGCGATGAACCTCAAGTCCATCCTCGTCTGCGACGCCTCCCTGCGCTCCGGCCTGCTCGCCGAGATGTCGGCCGGCGGCGCCTGGACGACGGAATTCCGGCGCCAGATCGTCAATTCCGCGCTCGCCACCGCCCGCAAGTACGATGTCAACATGACCCACGCGCGCAACGTGATGCGTTTTTGCCATCGGATTTTCGACGCCATGCGCGACGAACACCGCCTGGGCCCCAGCCATGAGGCGATTCTCGGGGTCGCGGCGTTGCTGCACGAGTGCGGCCACTTCGTCAACGACGCCAGCCACCACAAGCACTCCTTCTACCTCGTCCGCAACAGCGACGTGTTCGGTCTGGGCACGCAGGATCTGCTGTACGCCGCGCTGGTGGCCCGCTACCACCGCGGCGCGGAACCCAAGCCGACCCACGTCGAGTATATGTCGCTGACGCGCGACGAGCGTATTCTCGTCTCCAAGATGGCCGCCATCCTGCGTGTGGCCAACGCGCTGGACGCCGAGAGCGCGCGCCGCGCGCGGCAATGCCGGGTGACCGTCGAGCCCGGCGTCCTCGCCGTGGCCGTCGAGCAGGACGAGGATCCGGCCATCTGGCGCCACCTGATGCGCGAGCGCTCGGTCATGTTCGAGCGCGTGTACGGCATGCGCGTCGAGCTGCGCCCCTTGCACCGGGAGAGTATGGAATGAAGTCGCGCGACAAGGAAATGTTCGTCAACCGGGAACTGAGCTGGCTGGATTTCAACCAGCGCGTGCTCGACGAAGCCACGGACCCGACCGTTCCTCTGCTCGAGCGCGTCAATTTCCTCGCGATCACCGGCTCGAACCTTGACGAGTTCTTCATGGTGCGGGCGGGCGGGCTTGAGATTCTGGTCGCGGGCAACGTCTCGTCTTCCGGCCCGGCCGGCATGACCCCGCGCCGCCAGTTGAGCGCCCTGCACGAGCGGGCGCACCGCATGGTGGAGGCGCAGTACGCCTGCCTTGCCGAGCTGGAAAGCGAGCTGGCCTCGCAGGGCGTGAGACGCCGCGCCGCCTCCGAGCTCACGCCGCGGCAGAGCGAACTGGCCGAAGCGTACTTCGACGCGGAAGTCTTTCCCGTCCTGACCCCCATGGCCGTCGCCGGCGCGGCCGACTTCCCCCTGCTGGCGAACCTTGCGCTGCAAGCGCTCGTGCGTCTTGCGCCTCCGCCGGAGAGTAAGGAAGAACGCTTCGCGATCCTGCCCCTGAGCGCCGGCCTGCGCCGCTTCGTCCCCCTGGGGGGCGCCCTCGAGACCGACTTCGAGTACATGCCCGTGGAGGACCTGATCGCGATGTTCGTCCGGCGGTTCTTCCCGGGCCAGGAGGTGCTGGAGTTCATCCCGTTCCGGATCGCGCGCAATGCCGCGATGAGCCTTCAGGACGAGTTCGCCGCCGATATGCTTTCCGAGATGGAGTCGATCCTTGCGGCGCGCCGCACGAGCGATTGCGTGCGGCTCGAAACCGCCGCGCGCGTTTCCCGGTCCGCCACGGAGTTCCTGCTGCAAGGCCTGGAGATCCACCCGCAGAGCCTGTATCGCATCCGCGGCCCCATCGACCTGACGGCCTTCCGCCGCCTGGTGGAACTCGGCGGCCGGGAGTCGTGGCGCTATCCGACCTGGACGCCGCGGGCCTCCCCGCAGATCGACCTCAGCCGCGGAATCTTCGAGCAGCTCGCGGCCCGCAGCGTGCTGCTTTTTCACCCCTACGAGAGTTTCGACCCGGTGGTGCGGATGATCGAGGAAGCCGCCCGCGATCCCGACGTTCTGGCCATCAAGCAGGTGCTCTACCGCACGAGCGCGGGCAGCCCCATCGTGTCCGCCCTGCGCACGGCCGCCGACAACGGCAAGGTCGTCACGGTCGTCCTGGAGCTCAAGGCGCGGTTCGACGAAGCGCGCAACATCCGCTGGGCGCGGGAGTTGGAGGAGGCCGGCGTGCAACTGATCTACGGCGTCAAGGGACTCAAGACGCACGCGAAGGTCTGCCTGATCGTGCGGCGCGAGCCGCGCGGCATCGTCCGATACTGCCATTTCGGCACAGGCAACTACAACGAGAAAACCGCGCGCCTGTATTCGGACCTCGGGTTCATGACCAGCGACCCCGACTTCGGGGCGGACGCCTCGGCCTTCTTCAACGCCATCTGCGGCTACTCGGAGCCCCAGCGCTATGGCAAGCTCGACCAGGCGCCCACCACGTTGCGGGATAAGCTGATCTCGCTGATTCGGGGGGAGGCCGAGCGCAAGCGTCACGGGCAGAAGGCCCTGATCATGGCCAAGATGAACGCGCTCGTCGATCCCCAGATGGTCCGCGAGCTGTGCGCCGCGTCGCAGGCCGGCGTCGAGATACGGCTCAGCGTGCGCGGCACGTGCTGCCTGCGCCCGGGGATCAAGGGCTTCAGTGAGAACATCACGATCAGCAGTGTCATCGACCGTTATCTCGAACACGCCCGTATCTTCTACTTCCATCAGGGCGGCGCCCAATTGATGTTCATCTCCAGCGCGGATTGGATGTCGCGCAACCTCAGCCGCCGCGTCGAGCTGATGATTCCCATCGAGGATCCGAACCACAGGCGGCGCCTGCGGGGTATCCTCGAAACATGCCTGGCCGACAACGTCAAGAGCCGCCACATGCTGCCGGACGGCAGCTTTCGCAAGCCGCCCGTGGCGCGCGGGTCCAAGGCGGTCCGCAGCCAGGAAGTCTTCTACAAGCAGGCGGTCGAGACCGCGGAGGAAACGTTGCAGGCCCGCAGAAGGGCGTTCGAACCGCACCGCCCGACGGGCGAGGGCCGGCGCCGATCCCGATAGCGCGCACCGGCCCCGGCGCGAGGTGTCCCACGCCATGAAGCGACGACTGTCCATCGACGAGTTGCAGCGGAAACACGGTGTCGATGCGCCGCACGCGCGGCACGTCGGCAATCTTGCCGACAAGCTGTTCCTCGCCGTGCGCCGGCGCCACCGACTGCGCGCCGCGGATCGACGTATCCTGGCGGCGGCGGCGGCCCTGCACGAGATGGAACGTCCCGCCGGCCGCCCCGGCGCTTCCCGCCGGTCTGCGGCGGTCGCCTGCCCCGGCGCGTACCGCGTCTTGCAGCAGGGACTGGCCGGCTTCGGCACGGCCGACACGCGGCTGGTGGCCCTCGTCATCGCGCTGCAAGACAGCCGCGTGGCCGTGCGGCGCCCGCCCGGCTTCGCCGAGCTGTTGTCCGGCGTCGTCGAACGCGCCTGGCGCCTGGCCGCCATACTGCGCGTGGCCGATGCCATGGACGGCGCTTGCATCCAGGACGTGACGATCGCCTCGATCCGTCCGTCGCCTGAGGGCTTCACCGCAACGTTGCGCATCCGCAGCGCCTTCACCAGCCTCGAACGCATCCGGGCGGCCTGCCGCCCGTGGGAGCGGACCTTCCATGACGGTCTGACCCTGCGCGCGCTGCCCGCTCCCCGCGCGTCGCTTTTCACCGGCGTCGTGGGTCCCGGGGATTCCGCGCTGGAGGCCCTGCGGCGCATCCTGTTCACGCAGTTCCGCGTCATGGAGACGAGCCTGGAAGGCATCCGGCAGCGGACCGACACCGTGAGTCTTCACGATTTCCGCGTGGCCTTGCGCCGCCTGCGCAGCGCCCTGCGGATGTACAAACCGCTCTTGAAGAAGACCACCGCCAAGCGGCTCGCCTCGGACCTGGGCGCCCTGTCCGGGAAGCTGGGACCGTTTCGCGACGGTCAGGCCTGGTTGGAGTTCATGGACGCCCGCCGCACGCGCGAGGCCTGCGCCGGGGAGGCCGGCTGGCCGACCTACGTACGCGGCCGACGCCGCGCCGTGGAGTCGGAACGGAACGCGCTGCGCGGGATTTGCCGCGCCGACGCGCTCGAGCCGATGGACCGGGTATCGCGCTTTCTGCGCTCCGACCCGCTGTGGGAGGATGCCGATCGCGATCCTCCCTTCGCGCTGTTCGCGGCCTCCCGCCTGGAGCGCGTCCACGCGCGCGCCGTGCGGCTGGCTTCCGCAGATCCGCGCGACCTGGACGACGAACACCTGCACGGCATGCGCAAGAGTTTCCGTCAGGCGCGCTACCGGGCGGAGTTCGCCGCTCCCGCGCTGGGCGCCCGCGTGGCGGATATGGCCCGCTTGTTCAAGGAACTCGCCGACCACCTCGGCGCGGTGCATGACATGGACGTGCACCTGGCACGCGCCACGGCGGGGCGGGAACACTGCCCGGCCGGCCTGGTCAAGCACATGCGGCGCCGCCGCCGCAGGGAGATGGCGGCCTATATCGAGGCGAAAGAAGCGCTGGCGAGGAATAAGTTTCGCAAGAAACTGCGCGTTATGTTATGGAACATGGCGTCATGAAGCTTTATCTGGTCAGACATGGGATCGCGGAGAATGCACGGGAAGACGCCGCGGATGGCGCCCGGCGACTGACGGCTCTGGGCATCGAGCGCTCCCGCGCGGCGGCCGCCGGGCTGGCGCGAATGGGCTGCGACGCGCAACGGATCGTGAGCAGCCCGCTGTCGCGGGCCGTGGAGACGGCTCGCATCTTTGCGGACGCGCTGGGTCTCGACGCGTCGGCCGTGGAGCAGGCCAACGCGCTGGCCACGGATGGCGACGTTTCCGAGCTGCTCGCATGGCTGCGGGGGCAGCCGCGCGTGCCCACGATGCTCGTGGGGCACATGCCGGGTCTCGGCCTGCTGGTGACGAACCTGATTTGCGGACGCAGCGAGACCGTCCTGAGGCTCAAGAAGGCCGGCGTGTGCCTGCTGACCTCGGAGCACGACATGCTGCCCGGAACATGGGTTCTCGAATGGTTCCTGCCGCCCGATTTGCTGCGGTTGGCGGGCGCGAGTCGCGCAAGATGAACGTCCGGGGCTTCATGCCATGAGCGAACAACTTCGGTTGGACAACGTCAGAAACGCGCTGGTGCGGCTGGAGGAGACGATCATTTTCTGCCTCATCGAGCGCGCGCAGTTCTGCCGCAACGAGATCGTCTACCGCGAGGCGGCCCTCGGCGATGCGCTGGGCGGGCGGAGCCTGGTCGGGTACCTGCTCCACGAAACCGAGACCGTGCACGCCAGGATGCGGCGCTATACCAGCCCGGACGAGCACCCGTTCTTCCGCGATCTGCCTGCTCCCGTCCTGACGGCGCTGCGCTATGACGACAATCCCCTGCGGCTGAACACGGTCAACGTCAACGACGACCTGCGCCGGGTCTACGAGGGGGAGATCGTGCCGTTCGTCTGCGCGCCGGGGGACGACGGACAGTACGGATCCAGCGCCGTCTGCGACGTGGCCTGCCTGCAAGCCATCTCGAAGCGGGTGCACTACGGCATGTTCGTGGCGGAGACGAAATTCCGCTCGGCGAGCGGCCGCTATGCGGCGCTGGTCCGCGCCGGCGACCGCGCGGCCCTGGAGGCGGCGATCACCGACGCGCGGGTGGAGGAAGCCGTGCTCGAGCGCGTGGGCCGCAAGGCGCGGCGCTATTGCGGCGAGCTGAAGGACACCAGCGGCCCGTCGGTCGATCCCGAAGCGATGGTCGCCGTCTACCGCCGCTGGATTATCCCCATGAACAAGCAGGTGCAGGTTCTCTACCTGCTGCAGCGTGGCGCAGGCGATGGGGGGGAAGGCGCGTGAATGGCATCGAACCAGTTGCCGCCGATGGCCGCCGCGCATTCAAGGCCGCCGTACTGCTGGCGGCGGCACTGGCGGCGGCGCCGGATTTCGCTCCGTTGGCGCGTGCCCAGGTTCGCTCCGCGGCCGTGGACCCGCGAACCGCGGCCGCCCAGATGGAGCCGCTCTGGAACGAATGGGGCGAGCTGGTCAAAGCGCGGCCATGGGGCGCGACGCACTGGGCGCGTGGCACCTATCTCGGTTTGCGCCTTTTCGGGTTCGGCGCCGCGGGCGTGCCGTTTGCGGGCAGCCGGTTTGCCAGGACCGCCAGCCCTGAGGAAGCTTTTCTCGCGGGTGTCTTCATGGCCTCCTGCGGCGGCGACACCGAGCGCAGGTTCATCCGCGGACAGCTCGAAACCAACCCGCTCAAGCGCCAGTGGCTCCAGGCCTCCTGCGGCACGGGCGTCGCGCTCAGCAACGCCGTGGAGGAGGGCGAGGACTGGCAGGCCGCGGCCCGCGCGCTCCCATCCCCGGCCGGGTGCCGCGCCTTGACGCTCGAATGCATGGCTTCGGCCGATCCGCTCGTGCGGCGCGCGGGCATGCTGTGGGGATACTGGCTGGCGGATGCGAACTATTGGACGGCGCTGAAGCGGGCGGCGGAACGAGACGCCGATAGCCTGACGCGGCGTTTTGCCGCGTTCCTCGTGAACCGCGCCGCGTCCCAGCTCTGACCTGCCGCTCACTCGGCGGGCGTCAGCACGATGTAGATGGGCAGCCCCACGGCCCCCGCGTAGTCCAAGACTTCCTTGACGCGCGGGTCGCGGACGTCTTCGGCCTGGAACTTGACCCGGACATAGGCCGCGTCGAGCCGCGCGAGCACGTCGGGATCGCGGAAGGTCGTTCGGTCCATGTGCAGGCAGTTCTTGCACCACGTGGCCCAGAAATCGACGAAGACTGGGCGCGAGGTGCGCAATCCCTCGGCCAACCCGGCTTCGAGCGAGGTCAGCCAGCCGTCTTTCTCTCCTTCGGGTTGATCAGGACCCGGCTCGCCCATGGCCGTGGAGGCGTCAAGGGGCGTGATATCGCCCTGGGTCCCGCCCCGCCCCAGCAACAGGGACACACCCAGCTTGCCGTACCACAGGGCGAACAACAGAATCAGCACGCCGAAACCGGCCTTGACCACATCCATCCATCGCCCGGGCCGGGGCAGGAACGATAGCCCCGCGCCGGCGAACGGCCACGGCAGCGCCATGCCCAGGCCCAGTGCGAACGGCAACAGCAGTCCGGCCGTGACACCGCGCGCATGGAGGTCGGCGGCCAACAGCAGCACGGAGATGACGACCGGCGCCACGCAGGCGCCCGCCAGAAGCGCCGCCACGCATCCCATCGCGAATGCCGCGCCGAAGCCGCCGCGGCGCCGCGGCGCCCCGCCGCCCTGGAATCGGGAGAAATCGATCTGGAACACGCCGAACATCGCCAGGGACAGCACCGCGAACAACACGGCTATTCCCAGGTTGAACCAGGGC
>JAQBFL010000071.1:0-3461 GCA_032123415.1 bacterium
CCACTCGCACACCCGATGAATTGACCGGCAACGTGAATATGGGGCGCGACCTGGCGCATTTCACCGAAGGCTTGTCGGACGTGTTCGGTCGGATGAGCGCGGCACTGAAGCCCGGCGCACCGTTGGCTTTTACATACCACCATAACGACATAAAGGCATACTACCCGATTGCAGTGGCAATCCTGGATGCCGGGCTCGTGTGTTCGGGTTCGATGCCCTGTCCAGCGGAGATGGGTGCGTCGATTCACATCAGCGGAACCGGATCATCGATTATTGACACGGTGTTCGTCTGTCGGTCAACGGGCACCGTTCCAAAGCGATGGATAACCCGGAAACCGGAAGAAATCGCCGCTCTCGTCCGAGAGGATGTTGAAAAGCTCCGTCTTGGCGACGTGCACCCCACGCAGGGCGATATGCGTTGTGTGGCATACGGGCACACAATCCGTCTTGCGGTCTGGCATCTACGGAAGGACTGGGTCGCAACCGCGCCCGTTAACGAAAAGATCGGGCAGGTTGCGAATTGGATTGATGGTGTGCTCGGCGGGACCTCGGCAGTCCTGGGCTACTTGGATAGCAAAGCCGAACCCGCCGCAGCACAGCAATACATGATATAGCGCGAAGCACGGGAGAATTATGGGTCGAAAAAGAGTCAAATTTCCTTTTGAGGTCAGTTCCGGCGAGCTGCGGGCGCATACGGACCTGTATGTGGACTCGGTCTTCTCATGCCTTGAGTCTGAATTCCTCGTGCTTCCACGTGGGCCGGGATTCGTCGACTATGCAGCGTTCGAAGCCGGCTACGAGGCACTGAAGCGATCCACACAAGGGTTCTCGGTGATTTCTGTTGAGAAGGCTCTGCCTGTTGTCCGGGCGACCCCTATCGCATTCATCGTCCTCCGCTCCATGCTCGGCTTCACGCCGCCCGAATTGGCCTATGTCGCGACCCAGCGGACCGGTATCAAGATAAGCCAGAGCGCGGCACGAACACTTGACAGGAAAGCACGGATGGAGCCAGACGGAACGCTTCCGACCAAAGGTCTCACGGGGGAGCGACTGCAAGCACTCGTTCAGATCGCCTGTGACCTGTTGAATGAGGGCGTCCCCGATGTTGCGGCCACCATGATCCACCGGCTCGACAAGGCGGACACAAAGGGTGGCGTGGCGGCCATCTCCTCCATGGCAAAACTGGGGGCACCGTATGCCATGACGCTTTACGAGCGTTTCCTCGGTCGCCCCTTTGCGGGGCATCGGGATTCAGTCAGTGACCTTGTAGGCGACAACCTCGAATCGGCTATTGAGGACGTGTTGGATAAGGCTGGCGTGAGCTTCCGCAAGACCAAACGAGCCGAAAGGATTGATGGATTCGAGCAAGTTCCTGACTTCATCATCCCAAGCGAGTTCAACCCTCAAGTAGTCATCGAGGCCAAGCTCACCGAAGACGACGGTACGGCGCGTGACAAGGTGGCGCGTATCCAGCAACTCGACACACTGCGCCGAAAGGGTCAACCCGGTCGCAAGCCGAAATACGAACTCGTTGCCTGCATTGACGGGCGCGGATTCGGTCAGCGTCGCGAGGACATGAAGAAGCTCCTGTTCGCAACGGATGGCAAAGTATTTACGGTGAAGACTCTTGGCAAACTGGTTGATTCTACGCGCATTGGCGATTTTGCCGCGCGACACGGCCGCACGGCCTCATTCCGTATTGAAGGGCATACAGAGCATAGCAAATGAAGCTGAAGGAACACAGCACGGCTTCTGGACGGAAATTGGCTTCGCGTTCCGATGCTGTTGTCCTTCCTGCCATGCTGATGCTTCTCGTCGGGGTTTATGCCTCAACGGCGGATGCCGACGACCTTGCGGCCTATCGGCAAACCATTCGCGAGAAATATCCGACCGTGAGGCAGATGTCCACCGAGGACCTGGCAGATAGGATGAGCGATACGAACCGGGTTCCCCCACTGCTGCTGGATGTGCGGGAAGAGATCGAATATCGCGTCAGCCATCTGAAGGATGCGCAATGGGTCCGCAAGAACGACCGCGGGCGGCTGGTGGCGAGCGGCCTCGCCTCACAGAGACCCCTTGTGGTCTACTGCTCCGTTGGAGCCCGTTCCTCGGAGTTCGCATGGGAACTGCAGATGACCGGCCATACGAACGTCTTCAATCTCGACGGGTCCATCTTCCAGTGGGCTAACGAGGGACGCCCCGTGTTCTCCGGCAGCAATGTGGTCATACGGGTTCATCCGTACAATCGAAAATGGGGTCGGTTCCTCAGGAAGGAACTGCATGCCTATGCACCGGCCGTCAAGTGAGGTCATCTGAATGGACAACCCGCTTCCGCACCTCGGATTGGCTCGGCCCCTTGTGGGGGTGTCGGTGTTGCTGGCCCTGCTGATCTGGGAGTCCCGGAAGCCCTTCTTCCCGTTTTTCGAGAGGGCCGTGCGCACGCGGAGTGGGCATCTCGCGCGAAATCTGGCCGTGGGGTTGCTGAATGCGGCATTGATTGCGGCGGGGCTTTCGTTCCTCTGGGGTGCGACGGCCGCGTGGTCCACAAAGGCCGGGTTCGGGATTCTTCATCGTGCCGGCATGCCCCTGTGGTTACACGCCTGCGCGGCGTTTCTGGTCCTGGATGTCTGGACGTACTGGTGGCACCGCGCCAACCACCGGATCCCGCTACTTTGGCGTTTCCACCGGATGCATCACTCGGATCCGTGGATGGACGTCACCAGCGCCCGACGATTCCATCCTGGAGAGATCGTCCTCTCATCCCTCCTGCGCTTGCCCCTGATCGCCATGCTCGGCATCCATCTCTGGGAACTCGTCCTGTACGAACTCCTCATGGGCATTGTCGTGGACTTTCATCACGCCAACGTTGCCTTGCCCGAACCGGTTGACCGTCTGCTGAGGACGTTGATCGTGACGCCGGCCATGCACAAGGTGCACCACTCTCGGGTGCGAGCGGAGACGGATTCCAACTACACCTCGCTGCTCTCTTTGTGGGATCGGGTTTTTGCTTCATTCCGATTACGCCCCGAGTTGTCTGCGATCAGGATCGGACTCGAAGGCTGGAGCGATCCCCTGCACCAGACCTTGCCTGGAATGCTGATAACTCCGCTGCACACCCACGCCAAAGGCTCACACAGCGTGCATTGACGATGCGCCTTGTCAGTGCAGCGCTACGGTTCATCTCGCTTCGCCCAGCATCCCGGCGAAACGGGCACACTTGACCTCGTCCGACGGCAGCCTCGTCAGGGGGCGAAGACGCCGTTCGGTGACCCGATGCGCCCCATCCATACGGCGCGTCGGGTTCTTCGCTTGCACTCACTAGTCAAGCGTGCCTTACTGCTACGTCTCACAGTGACAGGGGAGAACCCGCCTGGGTGATCCCGCAGTAGCTGGTTGCGCGCTCCCGCGATCCCGTCTACCCCGCCCCTTTCTCCGAAGAGAGGGACCCCGCATACCCCGCC
>JAQBFL010000072.1:0-4474 GCA_032123415.1 bacterium
TGGACCAGCGGCGCCCTGTCGACCGTGAACCAGACTCTGCGCCGCAAGTCTTCGGTCACCGGCGGCGTTACGGTCAACCCCGCGGCCGGTTTTCCGACTTTGGGGACCGAGTGGGATTCGTTCGCCATCGACACGGCCGACGACCTGGGGTCGCACACGATGGACGGTCTCGTGACCTCGAACCGTGTGCCGGTGCTTGCGGTCATTGGCGCGCGGTCCGCGGTCGTGGGCGCCGGGCTTTCGTTCGAGGTCAGAGCGACCGAGCTGGACGGGGATGCGGTGACGTTGAGCGCGTCGAATCTGCCGCCCGGCGCCGTCTTCGTCACCGTGACGAACGCCCCGCCCGCGAGCAACCTCTTCGTCTGGGCCGCCGCGGGGCCGGTCGGCGTCTACACGACCTCGTTTTACGCCGTGGACAAGGATGGGATGGACAGCGAGACGATCGCGATCACCGTGCGCGAAGAGGGTGGGGCGACGGATCTCATCCTCTCCGAATACGGCGAGGGCAGTGCCAACAACAGGTACCTCGAGCTGTTCAACGGAACCGGGGCCGAGGTCGACCTGGGGACCTATTCCCTGCGCAAGCAGATCAACGGGGCGGGCGCGTTCACGAATGAGCTGTCGCTGGCGGGCAATCTGCCCAACAACTCGGCCTACGTCATCGTGTACTTGTTCGCCGACGCGGAACTGAAGGCCAAGGCGCACCTGACGACATGGGGCGGCGTCCTGAGCTTTAGCGGCAATGATGCGGTGGGTCTGTTCCGAAACGGTGTGTTGAGCGACGTGGTGGGGTATGTGGACGATCCGTCCGACTGGGGGAAGGACCTGACGCTGACGCGGGGGAGTTCCGTCAAGAGCCCGAATGTCGTCTATACGCCGTCCGAATGGAACGAGGGCGCCGTGGACGACTGGAGCAATGTCGGCATCCACGCCATGGACGGGTTGGCCACGCCGAGGGTGAAACCGATTCTGACGCTGTTCCCGGCTACCACGAGTGTCTTCATGAATGTCGGATCGAGCGTGACGATCGCACTGACCGCCACGGAACCCAACGGCGACACGATCACGCTCACGTCGCTGGAGCTCCCGCCGGGGGCGGCGCTGACGCCCGACGATCCGGCGACCGGGCTGTCTCCCGTGACGAGTTACTTCACATGGACGCCGGGCGTGTTGGGGCAATTCACGGCCGTTTTCGCGGCCAGCGACGCCGACGGGACGGGGGCGGTGAAGAGCGTTCAGTTCACGGTGACGGACGGCTTCTCGGATGTCGGCGTGACCGCGATGATCAACGAGGTCCGGTCGAATGACGCGGGGACGGACGACATTGAGTTCGTTGAAATCGTGGCGCCGGCGGGGACGCGGTTGCAGGGCTGCCGCCTGGTGCATTACAACGGCTCGCTCAGTCAGAAGGGCCCCGTGTGGACCTTTGTCTTTACTACCGAGTTTGTCGTGCCCGACGACGGCGCGGTCGACACGAATGGCGTTTCACTGGGGTTTGCGGTCATCGCCCAGGCCGGCGGCGGTGTGCCGAACGCGGACTTCACGTTGCCGGGGCCGCTTCAGAACGGTTCCGACGGCTTGATTCTCTACGATGCCGACGACAACATCCTCGACGCCGTCGCCTGGACGACGGTCGACGACCCGACGCCGGGCGACATCCCGATCGACGATCCCGGCACGGTCGTGACGACCGGCGACCCGGCGGCGCGCAGTTACCTGCACGTCACCGGGGAGGATCGCGACACCGACGAGAGTCTCCAGGCGCCGAACAACGTGCGTGGCGATACCGGCGTGACGTGGTCCGTGCACGAGGCGACGCCCGGGGCCGTGAACGCCGACCAGCAAACGGTGCTGATGGTTGTAACCGGCCCGGCTGTGGCGCCGGAGTTTGACGGGGTGCTCCTGATCGTTCGATGAAGACGGTTGTCGTACTCCTTTCGGGCGGGCTGGATTCCAGCACGCTGCTGCACCGGGTGGCCGCGCGGCGCGGGGCGCGCGGTGTGCATGCGCTGTCGGTGCGCTATGGGCAGACGCATGCCCGGGAGTTGCGCATGGCGGCGTGGCAGGCGCGCGAGGCCGGCGTGGCGTCGCATCGGACGGTCGACCTGCGGTTCTACGGCGACCTCACCGCGGGCGCTTCCGCGCTGACCGGCGCGCGCGGCGAAGTTCCCGCGCTGCGCGACCTGGCGCCGGGCACGCTGCGGCAACCCATTACGTACGTTCCCAACCGGAACATGACGCTCATCTCGATCGCGGCCGCCTATGCGGAGAGCCTTGGCGCGCGGGAGGTTTACTACGGCGCGCAGGCCCAGGACCGCTACGGGTACTGGGACTGCACGAGGGAGTTCGTGTCGAGTATCAACCGCGTTCTGGCTCTCAACCGCGGGAAGCCTGTTCGCGTCGTCGCGCCGTTCGTGGCCATGACCAAGGCGAAGATCGTGAAGATTGGGCTGGAGCTTGGCGTGGACTACGGCCATACTTGGACTTGCTATCGAGGCGGGCGCAAACCCTGCGGGGAGTGCCCGAGTTGCGTCGAACGCGCGGATGCGTTTCGGCATGTCGGTGTGCCTGACCCCCTGCAAGGGCGGGGGGCGGGAGGCATGCGTGCCGCGGCGAACGGAAGGGTTGAACCGGATCATGAAAGTGCCGCTGTTGGATCTGAAGGCGCAGTACGCCGTCCTGCGAGAGGACGTGCGGCGGGCGATCGACGAGGTGTGTGACGCGCAGTACTTCATTCTGGGGCCGAAGGTCGCCGCGCTGGAATCGGCTGTTGCGAAGTACTGCGGCGCGGAGCACGCCATCGGCGTCAGTTCCGGCACCGACGCGCTGATTGTGGCGCTGATGGCCATGGGCGTGGGCCCCGGCGACGCGGTCATCACCTCGCCCTACTCCTTTTTCGCCACGGCGGGGTCCGTGGCGCGGCTGGGCGCCACCCCGGTCTTCGCCGACATCGACCCGGTGACGTTCAACCTGTCGCCGGCGCGCGTGGAGGAACTCCTGGCGCGGTGGCCGGCGCGTTTTGCCGGGCTGAAGCCGAAGGCGATCATGCCGGTGCACCTCTATGGGCAGGCTGCCGACATGGCGCCGCTCATGGAGCTTGCGCGGCGGCACGGGCTGCGCGTCGTCGAAGACGCGTGTCAGGCCATTGGCGCGGAGTATCCCGCTCCGGCCGGGGGGGCGGCGAGGAAGGTCGGCGCCATCGGCGATGCGGGCTGTTTCAGCTTCTTTCCGTCGAAAAACCTCGGCGGCTTCGGAGACGGCGGGATGGTGGTGACGCGCGACCCGGAGCTTGCGGCGCGCATTGTGCGTCCGCGCAACCACGGGTCCGAGCCGAAGTACTATCACGCGACGATCGGCGGCAATTTCCGTCTGGACGCGCTGCAGGCCGCGGTTCTGAGCGTGAAGCTGCCGCATCTGGAGGCGTGGCACGAAGGCCGCTGCCGCAATGCGGCCACCTATGACGCGCATTTTGCCTCCGGGCCGGTGCGGCCCCCGGCCGCCGTGTATCGCGGCCGCGGCGTGAAGCGGTTTCACGTCTTCAACCAGTACGTGGTGAGGGTTCCGGAGCGCGACGCGGTGCGCGAGGCGTTGACGAAGGAAGGCATCGGCACGGAGGTGTATTACCCCGTGCCGCTGCACGTTCAGGAATGCTTCCGGCACCTGGGCTACAAGCCCGGGGACATGCCGGAGAGCGAGAGGGCCGCGGCCGAGTCGCTGGCGTTGCCGATCTACCCGGAGTTGACGGAGGAGATGCTGGCGACCGTTTGCGAGGCCGTGCTGCGTCTGGCGGGGCGCGCGGCGTAGGGCCAAGACGTCCATGAAAGATGACACTAACGGAGGGGACGCATGCCGAATACGGTGCTGATAGGCGCCCAGTGGGGCGACGAGGGCAAGGGCAAGATCATCGACGTGTTGACGGAGGACGCCGACGTTGTGGTGCGTTTTCAGGGCGGCAACAACGCGGGCCATACCGTCAAGATCGGCGGCGAAACCTACGTGTTGCACCTGATCCCGTCCGGGATGCTGCACGATGGCAAGATCTGCGTCATCGGCAACGGCGTGGTGGTGGACCCGATCGCGCTGCTGGACGAGGTCGACGGACTCGAGAAGCGCGGCATTCAGACGCGCGGCCGGCTGTTTGTCAGCGACCGGGCGCACATGGTCGTTCCCTATCACGGCGCGATCGATGCCAGCCGCGAGCATAACCTCGCGGAGGGGCGGAAGATCGGCACCACGAAGCGTGGCATAGGACCCGCCTATGGCGACAAGGTCTCCCGCATCGGGCTGCGCATGGCGGACCTGCTCGAACCCGATTTCGCGACGGTGCTCGAAGAGCGGGCGGAGAACGCCAACGCGGTCATCCGCGCCCTGGGCGGACAGCCGTTGGACGTGTCCGCCCTGGTCGAGCGGTACGTGAGCGCGGCCCCGCGCGTGGCGCCCTACATGGCCGACACGGTGTCCATGCTGGGTGTGA
>JAQBFL010000073.1:0-8928 GCA_032123415.1 bacterium
GTCGTCGAGAGTGCTCCCTGGACGGTCGCCCGGTGGCTGGCCCCGGATGTTGAGTTGGATGCCGAGGCGATCCCGTACAGCACCCGTCTGGCGACGGATTCTCAGGGGCGGCGGGTGCTGCTGTTTCCTGACGAGTGGAACCTCCGCCACTTCACGGAACGCCATCCCGACATTCGAATCAGCGACCGACCCTAAGATCGGCGCGGGCGTCGGAAATGCTGAACAAACTGGGGCTGTCAGCCGACATTCCCCCGCCGAATCCGTGGACGGCGATGGTGCAAGATATCCTGCAGGCCTGGGTCGGCGAGACGGCCGATGAACCCACTCCCGCCAATGCCTTCATCGAGTATGCCTCGGAAACTTCATAGACGCATCTTGCGACAGACGGCCATGTCCGCCGTGCGCGACGTTGGCCTGCGCAAGAGCACGGCCTTCCGAAAGATCAGGGCCTTGGAGATTGACTGGCCCGCTCAGGACCGCGGATCCCGGCGCTCGTGGATCGCTCCGTCCGCCAGGGTCAGGCGTCTGCTCGTCACACGGGCCAGAAAATCGTGGTCCTGCGAGATCACCAGCCAAGCCGCGTCGAGGCCGTTGAGCAGGGCGATGACCCGTTCCACGGCGTTCTCGTCCAGGCCGGCCGTGGGCTCGTCCAAGAGCAGGACCGACGGCTTCATGGACAGGATGGTGGCCAGGGCAACGAGCTTCTTCTCGCCCACGGATAAATGATGCGTGACGCGCTCCGCGAAGTCCGACATGCCTAGCTGCGCCAGGGCGTCCATGGCCGATTGGCGCGCTTCGGCCGGGGGCTGGCCGAGGTTGAGCGGACCAAACGCCACGTCTTCCAGCACCGTGGGACAGAAGAGCTGGTCTTCCGAGTTCTGGAACAGCAGGGCGACGCGGCGGCGCACCGCGACGAAATCCTCTTCGTGCCGGCACGTCCGGCCCATAGCCTCCACGTGGCCCGCCTGGGGGCGGAGGAGGCCGACGAGAAGATACAGCAAGGTCGTCTTCCCGGCGCCGTTGCGTCCGGCCAAGGCCGCGCGGTCCCCCGGTCGGATCTCCAGCGCGGCGTTGCGGAGCACCGGCCGGGCGGCCTCGTATCCGAACGTCACGTTCCGCAAGGCGATGAGAATCCCGCTCATGACAGCTCCAGCCAGGCCCAGGCGCCCACATGGCACAGCGCCATGCCGGTGAACACAAGATCCGAGGGACGGAGCCCGAAGCCGGTCAGTGCGTGGAAGTGGCCGTCGAAACCCCGGCACTTCATGGCCGCCAGCACCCGCTCCGCGCGCTCCATGCTGCGGACCAGGAGCAACCCCACCAGGTACCCGAACGCCCGCAACGTGTGGGACGAGAAGCGGGGCTGGAAAGCCCGCGCCTTCAGCGCGTGGCGAAGACGACCGTACTCGTCGTGGATCACGTCCGTGTACCGGATCACGAGCATGAACAGGTGGACCAGCTTGTCCGGCAGCGCCAGGCGTTTGAGCGCACAGCCAAGGCGCGGCGGATCGATCGTCGCCACCAGCGCTGTGAAGAGGAGCACGATGGCATTGCCCTTTACTGTGATCTCCAGCGCAAGACGGATGCCCTCTTCCGTGATCGAGAGCCCCCAGACCGTCCGGGCAAAACGGCCGGGAACCGACCACGGCAGAACCATCCAGAGGAACAGCATGAAGGCATTCAGGTGGAGCAACCGGCGGGTCAGCGTCCAGAGGCCCAGCCGGGCGGCGGCGGCCAGCAGAGTGGTCAAGCCCAGCGCCCATCCCAGCGTTACCAGGCGTTCGCTCAACGCGATGGCGACGGCCAGTCCGAGGGCGCTCAGCAGGCGCACGCGCGGGTCCAGGCGATGCACGGGGGAACGCCCCGCGAAGAAGGCCAGGCAGCTCATGCCGCGGGCTCCCATCGCGATGGCACGAGCAGATCGGGACGCACTTTCAGGATGAAGAGAACGGCCGCGCCAGTGACCACCCCGTCCGCGATCATCACCGGAACATGCGCGGCCACGATCCCCGCCGCCACGCCCAGAAAGGCGCGTCCGCCCAGCGCCAGGGCCGCCGTGAGCAGAAGCCCGCTGAGGAGGACTGCCATGGCGCCCAGCACGACCGCAACCCCGAACACGCGCCCCGGTCTTCTGACGATTCCATACATGAGATGGAAGATATGGTACGCGATCATGCCCGGCAGTGCCATGATAAGCGTGTTGACGCCCAGGACGGTCAGGCCGCCGAACTGGAACATCACGGCCTGCAGGAAGAGAGCCACGGCCAGGGCCGGGAACACCGTCCAGCCAAGGAGAACACCCGACAAGCCGTTGAGGATAAGATGCACGTTGGATGGCCCGAAGGGGACATGGATGAGGGACGCCACGAAGAATACGGCGGACAGCATCGCCGTTTTGGGCGTGTTGTCCACGCTCATCCGGCGGAGCCCCAGGCCGATACCGGCCACAGCCAGGACCGCGCCCGAAGCCAGGACAGGTCCGCTGAGCACCCCTTCGGAGATGTGCATGGGGTCTATTCCTTCGCACGCAGGGTCCGATTGAGCCGCAGGAACGCCGACCAGCCAAAGATCCCAAAGATCAGCGCAAGACCGGCCAGAACTCCGTAGCGCTTCGGCATCCGCCCCGTGTTCCGTTCGGGCGCCACGACATGCCCGTCGAAGCGCAACTCCTCCGTCACGACATGGCCCATCCCATCGTCAACCGTGACCCTCCAGACGCCGCTCGTGTCGGGCCGGAACATGAAGCAGCCGTTGCGGTCCGTTGCCGCGAGAAGCACCGGCTTGTCCGTTGCATCGGGGGCGAACAGACGCACCTCGCTGAGCGAGACCGGAGTACCGTCGTCGTCGTAGCTCGCCACGACGCCCACTCCGCCATCCACCCGAGTGGCCGTGATGCCATGACCATGGCACGCGGCGAGCATGCACGTCCAGGTCAACACCATGCAGGCGACGCGCTGACTCATGGCGCGCCTGCCGCGGGCGACTCCGTGACCGTGAAGGTCAGGGCGGACGTCTTGCCTTTGTTGGAGACCGTGAGGAGATAGGCGCCTGCCGACGAGATCCTGAGTTGCGCCGGGCGATCCTTGCCCGTAGACAGGAATGAGGCCGACCCTCTTTCGGGGGTGACGGCTATCTTCCCCTCCACGGGTGTCCCGTCCATGAGGATCGAGACCGGCAGCGTGTCGCCGGACTTCAGCGAAGACAGGGGCGCACCCGGCACGATCTCCAATCCCATCTTGCTCGCATAGCGCGCCGTATCGTCCTGGCCCCCGACAACCGTCAGGCACCGCCCTCGGTAAACGGGAGCGTCTTCCTGCGGCTTCTTGAGGGAGAACGAGGCCACCCAGACGCCGGGTTTGTCGAACGCCACGTCCGCCGTCCATCGTCCCGCCTTGCACATCTCAGCGTCCCTCCGTGAGTTCGGATCAGAATCGGTACATCAGCGTGACGTTGGCGCGC
The DNA here is from genome assembly GCA_032123415.1 of bacterium. GTDB lineage: Bacteria > Verrucomicrobiota > Kiritimatiellia > UBA8416 > JADHWI01 > JAQBFL01. Next base: position 3,460 of record JAQBFL010000073.1, read on the forward strand.
AACGTGTCGGCCCAGCGGTTTCCCTCGTCCTTATCCTGGCCAGTCCCGATGCCGCTCTTCAGCGTGATGGTTTCGCCGATCGGTGCGTAGACCCCGGCAGCACGCCCCACCGATTCCCATCGACGCACCATCGCACGCCTCCTTCTATCCGTCTCCCTTCGCCATGAAGGAAGACGAGACACACTTATCACAGAATCGTAACACGCCGCAACAAGAAAGAGAAAGGGACCATTTCTTCATGATCTCGTCTTCTTCAACAACCGGGCCGCCACATCGGGCTTGCAAGCGTGCACGGAGGCGGGGGCGCGTTCGAGCTGCTCGGCGTCCAGGGTGACCAGGCGCGCGCGGTATTGCATGGCGGCGGCGACGTACAGCGCGTCGGCCCCGCGCAGGCGGCATTGGATCGCCAGCGCAAGCGCGCGTCGCGCCATGCGCTCGTCTGTCGCCACAAGGGTCAGATACGGCTGCTCGAAAAGGCTCTCCGCATACTCGCGCGCCGACTCCGCCTCGCTCCCCATGCGATGGAGCGCGGCGCCGACCTCCACCGGGAGTATGGCGGGTTCCACGAGCAGTATGTCCGCATCGAGCAACGCGCGCATGAACTCTGCACTGGCAAGGTGTCCGGGTTCGCGCGGCCGACATGAAGCCACGAACACGCTAGCGTCTACCGCAAAGAGTGTCATCACGCTCACGCCTCATCTTGAAGAGTTCCTCGATCGCCGACTTGCGCGGTCCCGGCTGCTTCGCCATGCGGTCGGCCATGGCCAGGAGGCGCGCCCATGCCTCGCGACCGGCCTCCCCTCCCTTTGCGGCCGCGTAGTCCGCCGGCGCCAGGACGCCCACCGGGCGGCCACGCCGCGTGATCGTGTAGACCGCGTGGTCCTCGGCCACGTGGCGCACCAGTTCCGATGCCTTCGCTTTGAGTTCTCGAATGCCGATTTCGTTCATATTTCACATCCGCCAATATAGTCACATAAGTGACTACAATGATCAAGCCTTCAGTAGACCGCGCATCTCCTCCCAAAGGGCCTGAGGGGTAGGGCCTGAGGGGGCAGTGTTCAACATTGGACTGACTGGTCCTTGGCCCTGCGGCAAGGCGGACACGCCCTGAATCCCGAGGCAGCGGAACTGAGACGCCTGATCGCTGCCCATTCACCACTGACGGCGACTTCCCATACTTCGCGAATTGCCTGCCCATCGCATTGCACGGAGTCAGAAAGAAAGCCGAACCACCTGCACGTTATCGTCGCTCCGCTCCGAAATGTGAGGTATGGCGCTATTCCGCGCATTACAAGTGTGTCTGTTGCGCGCTTGCCACGGAGGAAGCGGAATGGTACTTTGACAAGGTTGTCCAAGCCGTCTCCCGTTGCGGGAAGGCCGCGGCAAGCATGAACCGTGAGGTGGATACCATGGCCGATGCATTTGTCGATCCCGTAGCCGATGACGGACCGTTCTTCCGGCGCATCGATTGGAGCGCGTTCTGGACGGCTTGCCTCATCTCCTTCGGCGTCTATGCCTATACGATGTGCCCGACCGTCGGGCTCGAGGACTCCGGCGAGCTGGCCGTGGCCGGCGACTACCTGGGGGTTCCGCACCCGCCGGGCTATCCCATCTGGACCCTGTTCTCCTGGCTCTTCGCGCGCATCTTCTCCTTCGTGCTCTTCCGCGGCCAGCCGAATCCCGCCTGGGGCGTGACCTTCGTCTCCGTCGTGGCCGGAGCGCTGGCGGCCGGCGTGGGGGCCATGCTGATCTGCCGATCGGGGGCTGACCTGCTGCGGGAATCCCGCGAGGATTCGCACTCCGCCGACAAGAGGACGGACAACCTAATCTGCTGGATCGGCGGCGTGGTCAGCAGCCTGCTGTTCGCCTTCAGCCCGGTCATGTGGTCGCAGGCGGTGATCGTGGAGGTCTACAGCCTCGGCGCCCTGTTTCTCGCGCTGGTGTTTCTTTTCACCTACCAATGGATGCGCCGGCCGTGCGACAAGACGCTGTACCTGGCCGCCTTCGTCTTCGGCCTCGGGTTGACGAACTACCAGGTCCTGCTGCTGGCGGCCCTGGCGCTGGCCATCCTGATCATGCTCAAGGATATCGACCTGTTTCGCGACATGCTGATCGTCGGCATCTCGTTCGTGGTGACCGTCGTGATCCTGAAACTGGCCGCCACGAACCCCATGCCGGGCTTTCCGCGGCATCCCGTCTTCGCGGGTGAGACCGCGGGCTTTATCGCGAGCCACACCCCGCTGCTGCTGGCCCCGGCCACGTACGGCTGGATTCTGCTGACATTGTCCTTCGTGGTCGTCATGTGCGTCGTCGCCCGCCAGGCATGGCGCGGCAACAACCCGCCGATGACCCCGCTCATCCTGCTCGGGCTCGGCGTGTTGGTTCTCATCATGCTGTTGCTCGGCGTGCCATCCGCCACGCCGATTGCCGCCACGCCGAACCAGCCGGTCTTCAGTTGGGCGCCCTACCTGCTGGGATTCGCGGCCTCCATGGCCGCCATCGCGCTCCTGGCCAGCTTGGTCCCCCGCGGGCATCTGTTGGCCGTGGCGCTGATCTCGGTCAACCTGACCCTCGCCGTCCTGCTCAAGAAGGGGGCGCTACTGGGACTGTATCACCCCTTGTCGCTCTGGTTTCTCTTCTACATGGCCCTCAACGTCCTGTTTCTCGGGCTGGGGTGGCTGTTCCTGCCCCGCGGCCGCACTGTGGCCCTGAGCATTCTGCTCACGGAAATCGGCCTGGCGTTCTACGGATTCATGCCCGTGGTCTCCGACCTGCGCAACCCGCCGATGAACTGGGCCTACCCGCGCACGTGGGAGGGGTTCAAGCACGCCATCACCCGCGGCCAGTACGAGAAGATCGCTCCGGCGAACGTCTTCTCGCCGATCTTCGCCAAGCAGATCGGCGCCTACCTGACGGACCTGCGCGAGGAGTTCACGCTGCCCGTCGCGCTGCTCGGCTTCCTCACGTTCACCGTCTGGCGCATTCGCGTCGGCGTCCGGCAGATCAAGGCGCTCCATGTCGCCATTGCGCTGTCGGTGGTGGCGACCGCGTTCGTCATGGTCGAGAAGCTCCTGCTGCCGGGCGTGCCGCTGCTGTCCATGGTCTACCGGACGTTGATCTTTGTCGTCCTGCTCGCGATGGCGGCGGGCGGGATTGCGCTGTTCGTCAGCCAGGGATGGGAACTCATCGCGCGCCTGCCCGCCAAGGCGGGCCGACCGTCGTCCGAGCGCCTGAGCGTGGCGCTCGTGCTGCTCGGGGCGCTGACCCTGTATTTCCTCTACGCCACCATGCTGATCCTCTCCATCGCGAGCGTGACCGAGCCGCTGCGCACGGGCATCCCGGTCGAGGGGGTGACGCCCTCGGACATGGTCACGCAGGCCATGGTCCTCGGCGTCCTGGCCATCGCGCCGGTCGTGCTCTTTGCGCTGTTCACCTGGCTGATGCGCAGCCGCCTGCGCTTCAACGTGATCATCGACCACACCTCCCAGCAATGGATCATCGCCACGCTCTTCGGCTTCCTCGCCATGAGCATCGTGCTGATCGCCCTGGCCAATCCCAAGGGCGACATTCAGGACGCCTTCATCCAGCGGGTGAAGTTCATCTCCTCGCACGCGCTGTTCGGCTTCTGGATCGGCTATGGCCTGATCTTCGGCCTGGCCTTCGTCGACACGCTCTTCAGGGGGCGGCCGGGGCGCCGCGGCGTTGTGTGTCTGAGCATGGCCACGGCCCTGTGCCTGCCGCTGATCCCGCTGCGCGAGAACGCCGTCAACGAGGAACTCCTGCGCCGCTACGGCGGAGCCGAGCAGAACGGACACGACTACGGGTGGCAGTTCGGCAACTACCAGTTGCGCGGCGCGGATGCCGTCACCGAGGAGCTGGGGGAGGACGAGGAGCCGCTGCCCGACCCCTTCTACCCGCCGCCCATGACCGAGGACGCCATCTTCTTCGGCGGCACCGATCCGGGACGGTTCGTCCCCACTTACATGATCTACTCGGCCAGGGTGCGCGAGGATGTTTACCTCATCACGCAGAACGCGCTGGCCGACAACACGTACATGAGCGTCATGCGGGACCTGTATGGCGACCAGATCTGGATTCCCGCCCAGCCGGACAGCGCCAAGGCCTTCCAGCGCTACGTCGACGAGGTCCAGTCGGGCAAGCGCCCGCGCAACGCCGAGCTGACCATCGAGCACGGCCGCGTGCAAGTCAGCGGCGCCCTCGGCGTCATGGAGATCAACGGCATCCTGGCCGAGATGATCTTCGAACACAACAACTACCGGCACGATTTCTACGTCGAGGAGAGCTACGTCATCCCCTGGATGTACCCCTACATGACGCCCCACGGCCTGATCATGAAGATCAACCGCGAGCAGACGCCGTTGGACGACCGGGGCCGCGCCGCCGACCAGGAGTTCTGGGACTGGTATGTGCGGCGTCTCATGAGCGACAACCGCTTTCTGCGCGACGTCGTTGCGCGCAAGTCGTTCTCCAAGCTGCGCAGCGCGATCGGCGGCTTATACGCCAACCGCATGCAGCTCAAGGATGCCGAGATGGCCTTCCACCAGGCGCGCCTGCTCTATCCGCTCAGCCCCGAGGCGAACTTCCGCCTCGTCCAGGAGGTCCTGATGCGCGACAACCGCTTCGCGGACGCCAAGGCCATCATGACGGACTACAACCGCCAGGACCCCGGCAATACACGCGTCCCTGACTTCATCGGGTACCTGACGCGGATCGAGACACTCACACAGCGTATCCGCGAGCTGGAAGCCCGCCGCACGGAAGGCCGCATCGACCTGCCCTCCGCGCTCGAACTCTCCGGTCTCTATCTGCAGATCGGCCAGAAGTCGCTCTTTCTCCAGATGCTGCGCGGCATCATCGGCACGCCGAAGGTCGACGCGCGCACCGTGTTCGAGGCCGCCTCCTCGCTGCACAAGGTCAAGGAGTACGAGGAGATGGATCGCGCGCTGCGCAAGTTCCTGACCATGCGCCCGCCGAATCCGCCGGCCGCCGTGTTTCTGAACATGGCCCGCATGTACGCGGACGCCAATCGCCCCGATCGCATGAACGAGGCCATCGAGGAGTACCTCAAGCTGCAGCCCGACGACTGGAAGGCCTGGCTCGATCAGGCCTCGCTCCTCATAGCCATGCGCCGCACGGAGGACGCGGTGCGCTCGCTGGAGCAGGCGCTGCGCCTCGGCGGCCAGGAAGCCGCCGGCATCGTTCAGCAGGACCCGCGCTTTGCGGCGATCCGCCACCGGGCCATGGATCGCAGCCGGTTGCTCATGGGGCTGCCGCCCGGCGGCGGCTCGATCATGCCGAACAACCTCGCCCCGCCCCCCGGCGGGTGAGGCTATGTCAAGCAACCCATTGCCCATGAACGATCTCGCCTACCCGCTGTTGTTTACGCCGGTCTACATGGATTATATCTGGGGCGGGACGCGCCTGGCCAAGGCCTATGGCCGCCGCGGC
>JAQBFL010000074.1:0-4964 GCA_032123415.1 bacterium
CGCACAGCCTCCACGGCCTGGCATCAGCCCGCGCGGAGCCCCGCGCATGAACCCACCCGTTTGCGCCGCCAACGCCGCCGCATGGCGGGCTACGCCCGCCGCGCGGGCGGCCTGCACGGCCGCGGACGTGCTGCGCTCGGCCGGCCATTCGGTCCTCTTCGCGGGAGGGTGTGTGCGCGATATCCTCCTGGGCCTCGAACCTAAGGATTTCGACCTCGCAACCGACGCAACGCCGGAGGCCGTCGAAAAGCTGTTTCCGGGGGCGCACACCGTGGGCAAGAGCTTCGGCGTCGTGCGCGTTGCGGTCGACACGGTCGAGTTGGAGATCGCCACCTTCCGTCAGGATGGGGTCTACGAGGACGGCCGCCACCCGGAGCGCGTCGTCTACTCCGACCCGCCGCACGATGCGCGCCGCCGCGATTTCACCATCAACGCCCTGTTCCTCGATCCCGCGAACGGCGCCGTGCTGGACTACGTCGACGGCTTGGCCGACCTGCGGGATGGCGTCATCCGCTGTGTCGGCGACCCCCTGGCGCGCTTTCGCGAGGACCGTCTGCGCATGCTGCGCGCCGTGCGCTTCGTCGCGACGCTCGACTTCCGCCTCGATCCCGCCGCCGCCGTCGCCATCCGGGCCGAGGCCGCCGCCCTGCGCGTGGTCAGTCCCGAACGCCTGCGCGACGAACTGGTGCGCGCGCTGTGCGAAGCGCGAGCCCCCGGCGACGCACTGCGCCTCCTGGACGAACTGGGTCTGCTGGCCGAGATCTTGCCCGAGGTCAGCGCCCTGAAGCACCAGGACCAGCCGCCCGAATTTCATCCCGAGGGGGACGTCCTGACGCACACCGTCGGGATGCTCAATCGTCTGGAGCGGCGAACGCCCGAGCTGGCCATGGCCGTCCTGTTGCACGACGTGGGCAAGCCGCCCACCGCCGTCCATGACGGGCAGCGCTGGCGGTTCAACACGCACGCCGAGAAGGGCGCCGACATGGCGCGCGACATCCTGCGGCGCTTACGTTTTCCCCATGCGACGATCGACACGGTTGCCACGGTCATCCGCGGGCACATGCGCTTTCAGGATGCCCAAAAGATGCGTCCCTCGACACTGCGCCGCTGGATGGGATCGGAGACGTTCGCGCTCGAGATGGAACTCCACCGACTCGACTGCCTCGCCAGCCACGGCGACCTGGGCCACTACGAGTTCCTGCGCCGGGCGCTTGCTGAATACCGGTCCGAGCCGGTCCTGCCCGAGCCATGGATCACGGGGCGCGACTTGCTCGCCCTCGGCGTGCCCCCCGGCCCGGAGCTGGGCCGTATCAAGCAGGAAGCCTACGATGCGCAGCTCGAAGGCCGCTTCGCCGACCGCGACAAGCTGCTGGCTTGGGCGAGCACACTGCGATCGGAACGTTGAACCTGGATTCGGAAGTTCAACTGCTCTTTCTAGGTTCACACTCGCTTGCCGCCCCGGCGCTCTTCAATGAAGGCGAAGGCCCGCTCGGCCGTTTCGTTGACGATCAGCTCCGACGGAAATCGTTCGCACTCCAGCAGCCGCCGCGCATGCCCGTCCAGCCCCACCTCATTGATAGCGTGCGCGTCGCTGCTGACCGCCATGCGACACCCCTCCGCCTTGCACGCTCGAACGAGCTGATGCACCGGCTCGGCATCGATTCGGCTGAGCCGCAGCTTGGAGTTGTTCAACTCCAGCACGACCCCGCGCCCAGCGGCCGCGCGCGCCAGGACGTCGAAGCGCAAGGGAAACGCGCCATCCGCCGGGTGCGTAATCATGTCGACGCAGGGGTTCGCATCCATGACCTCGATCAACAACGCGGTGTAGGCGTCCGCGCCAAGCTGCGAAGGCGTGTTGCCGTGCAACCCCAACAGGACAATGTCCAGGTACTGCAACCGGTTCTTCGAAACGTCGATCGAACCTTCGAGTCCGTCCAGATTCGCCTCGATACCCTTCAGCAAGCGGATGCCGGGCACGGGGTCGATCATCCGGTCGAAAAACGTGAATGGGATTCTGCCGCCCAGAACAGGGCCATGGTCGGTGATCGCCAAACCCGCCATGCCCAACTCACGCGCTCTGGTCAGCATCTCGACGTGCGAATGGAGTCCGCACTGACTGAAAAACGTGTGACTGTGGAAATCGACCGGGATCATCTGTCCTTCCTTTCCCGTGACCTAAAGAATCTTCAGCTTGGGCAGGTCCTGAATATCTATCGACCCCACCAGCCGCATCTGCTCGTCCACGACGGGTATGTCGTCGATGCGGTGCTTCTCGAAAACTCTGAGTACATCGACCGCCAGTTGCGTCTCGTGAACCACGACGGGGGACGGAGTCATGATCTGGGTCGCCGGGCGATCGAGCAGCGAGCCGCCTTCCGAGAGATGGCGCCGCAGGTCGCCGTCCGTCAGGATGCCCACCAGCTTGCCGGCCCCGTCGACAATGCCGACGGACCCCGCGCGCGCGCGGGTCATGGCCACCACGGCATCGCGCACCGCGGCATCGGCCGCCACGCTGGCCAGCGCGTCTCCCTTGCGCATGATGTCGGCCACACGCAGGAGTAATGCCCGCCCGATGGCGCCGCAGGGATGCAGTTTTGCATAGTCTTCCTTCTTAAACCCGCGCGCTTCGAGCAGCACCATGGCCAGCGCGTCCCCCACGGCCAGAGAGACCGTCGTACTGCTGGTCGGCGCCATGTTGAACGGGCAGGCCTCCCGGGCCACGGTCACGGAGATCACCGCATCGCTGTTCCGCCCAAGCGTGCTGTCGGAATGCCCGGTGATCGCCACCACGGACAGGCCGACTCGCTTCACCAGCGGGATGAGGGACGTCAGCTCCTCGGACTCGCCGCTGTAGCTGATCGCCAGCAGCGCATCGTCGCTGCAAAGAATGCCGAGGTCTCCATGCACGGCCTGCGTCGGATTGAGGACGACACTCGTCGATCCGGTGCTTGCCAACGTCGCCGAGATCTTCTCCGCGATGTGCAGGCTCTTCCCGATGCCGGTGACGACGATTTTTCCATGGCGCTTCAGGCAGCCGAGCAGTACCTCGACGGCCTTGTCGAACGTTTCGTCCAACGCGTCGCGCACGTGCGCAAGGCTCTCGCATTCCACGTCCAGAACCTCGCGCGCTCTCTGCAGGTAGCTCATATCGACTCCATGGGCGCCACGGCTCCCAGTCACTCGCGGCTTCGCGCCCTGTTCACCGTTGCGGCGTTTACTTCCTACCACGCCCCACCCAAAACGGCAACCGGTTTCTTGTAGTACACGTTTTCAGGTTTTCAGGGGGTCGTTGCAGAGCAGAATGCGCATCGCGGCCGTTACCCCCGCTCCTTCAGATCGTACAGCGCCATGATGTAGGGGTGAGACGGGTCGTACTGCGTCAGGGGCCGGGGGTTGGCCACCCGCCCCGCGGGACGCACCCCGACGCCCGCGATACCGAGCGCGCTGTCCCCGAGTTCGCGGCGCATGACGTCCATCGCCGCCTTGAGATCGCCCGCCACGTCGGGGTGCTCTGCGATGACGTTGCGCTCCTCGCCGGTGTCGGTTTGCAGGTCGTACAACTCCTCCACGACGTCGTCGTGCCTGCGCACGAACAGCTTCCAGCGGCCGCGGCGGGCGGCCTCCAGTTGATTGCGGAAGTAGTAGAAGAACGTCTCGTGCGGGGAGCGGGCGCCCGTGTCGCCTTGCATCAGGGGCAGGATGCTCCTGCCGTCGATCGTCCGGTCAGCCGGAACGGCCGCGCCCGCGAGGGCGGCGAAGGTCGGAAGAAAGTCCATCGCCGTGGCCACTTCCCCGCGGACGCGACCGGCGGGCACTCCATCCGGCCAACGCATGACGCAGGGCACGCGCAGACCGCCCTCCCAGGTGGTTCCCTTCGTGCCGCGCAGCGGAAGGTTGCTGCCGCCCTCCCCCCGCGCGCGCGAGCCGTTGTCGCTGGTGAAGATGACCAGCGTGTTACGCTCGAGGCCGAGGGCGGCCAGCTCGCGCAGCAGCGCGGCGGTCGACCAGTCGATGGCCTCCACGCAGGCGCCGTACCGGCCGTTGCGCGACTCGCGCACGAACCGGTCCGCGGCGTACAGCGGCAAATGCACATGCATGTGGGCCATGGCGAGGAAGAAAGGCCGGTCTCGGCGCTCGCGCATGAAACGCACGCATTCCTCCGTGTAGCGCTCCGTCAGCGCCATCTGGTCGGGCTGCTGCTGGATGACTTCCTCGCCGCGCAGCAGCGGCAGGGGAGGATACATGTCCGCATCCTCCTGCCGGCCCATGTCGTTGCTGTAGGGCAATCCGAAGTACCGGTCGAAGCCGTGGCGCGTCGGCAGGAACTCGGGCTGGTCGCCGCAGTGCCACTTGCCGACCAGCGCCGTGGCATAGCCGGCCCCACGCAGCAGACGGGCGATGGTGACCTCGTCGGGGTTCAATCCCAGCCCCTGCCCGGGAAACAGGACCCCTTGGCCGTCGAAGTCCCCGAACCCGACCCGCGGCGGGTAGCACCCCGTCATCATGGCGCCGCGCGACGGCGAACAGACCGGCGAGGCCATGTAGAAATCCGTGAAGCGCACGCCCTCGGCGGCCAGGCGGTCGAGCACGGGCGTGCGGTTGACGGTCGAGCCGTAACAACCGATGTCGCCGTAGCCGAGGTCGTCGCAGTAGATCAGCAGGATGTTCGGACGCCGCGGTGGATTCGATGTTGCCATGGATGTCGATCCGTTTCTCGCTCTCCCAATGCATCTGTGCGGCAGACGCCGCCCATCAGACCGAGGGTCGTTTCTCTTGGTAGTCCGCCCGAAAGCGCTCGGCCCACGGGCTCATCCGGTCACACCACGCATCGCGCAGTTCGACCATGCGTTGACGCAGACCGGCCAGCGTGCCGGCGAACGCCGGCTCTTCCGCCAGGTTGTTTGTTTCCCAGGGCCCGCGAACACCGACGGAACACGGATACTGTGCTCGTGGATGCCCTGCTC
>JAQBFL010000075.1:0-5177 GCA_032123415.1 bacterium
GACCTCACGCATTTCAACCTCTACATCTTCGCGTTCCTGTTCGCCCTGGTCGGCATGATCCACGTGGCCTACCGCGCGGGCGGTATCCATGGCCTGGTCGCACAGATCAACCGCGTGGCGCGCGGCCCGCGCTCGACCAAGGTGGCGACCGCCCTGGCCGGGCTGGCGATCTTCTTCGACGACTACTCGAACACCATCGTCGTCGGGTCCACAATGCGCGGCCTCTCGGACCGCTGGAAGGTGTCCCGCGAGAAGCTGGCTTACCTGGTCGATTCGACCACGGCGCCCGTGGCCGGCTTGGCCCTCCTCTCGACATGGATCGCGTTCGAGGTGTTTCTCTTCGGTTCCGCGGCGGCGGACACGGGCCTCTCCGAGGGCGGGTACACGATCTTCCTGACAATCCTGCCGTTCCGGTTTTACTGCTGGGGCACGCTCGTTTTCGTGTTCCTGTCCTCGGCGCTTGGGCGCGATTTCGGCCCCATGTACCGCGCCGAAAGGCGCGCGGCGCTGGAAGGCAAGGTTATGGCGGACGGCGCGCGGCCGCTGGCTCGCGAGAATGAGGCGGAAGCGGGCCCCTCCGACGACACGCCGCGCCGCTGGTTCAATGCCGCGCTGCCGCTGGCGATCGTTGTCTTCGGCACACTCGGAGGCATCCTGCTTCTGGGCCGCTCCAAGGTCCTGGCCACCGGCGGCGAGTTTTCTTTCAGCCAGTCTGCGCACTGGCGCGACGCGTTCGGCATGGTCACAAATCCGTCCGTCACGCCGGGCGGCGCGATGAAGGTGCTCTTCATCGCCTCCGTCTGCGGCGGGGCCGCCGCGGTTCTGCTGGCGCTCGGGCAGCGCATTCTGACGCCCGTACAGGCCGTGCGCGCCTACCTGCGCGCCATTCCCACGCTGTGGATGGCCTTCTTTATTCTCATCATGGCGTGGGGCATGAGCAAGATCTGCACGACGGGCGTGCACACCGACACTTACCTGATTTCGCTGCTCGGCGACCGCATGCCCCTGACGCTCCTGCCGCTGCTCGTCTTTCTCGTGGCCTCGGGCATGTCCTTCGCCACCGGTACGAGTTTCGGCACCATGGCGATCCTGATCCCCGTCGTCTTCCCGCTGGCGCGCGCGCTGGGCGCGTACGAGACGCCCGGCCACATCGTGTTCTGGCTCAGCGCCGCCGCGGTGCTCGACGGCGCCATTTTCGGGGACCACTGCAGCCCGATCAGCGATACGACCGTGCTGTCTTCCATCTCGGCTGGGTGCGATCACATCGACCATGTGGCCACGCAGATGCCCTACGCGCTGACCGTCATGCTCATGGCCGGCGCCATCGGCTACCTGGCCGTTGCGATGGGACTGGACGCGCGCCTGTTCTTCGTGCTACAACCCGCCGCAGTGCTGCTGACGCTCTTCATCATCGGACGCCGCGTTCCGGCGTTCCGGTAGCCCGCTCCCGCCGAGCACGGGCCGCCAGGGATGATTGATCGCCAAACGAATAACGGAGGGTGCAAGCGATGAACTCGATGTTTCTGGTGCTGATGGGCTGGTTGGGGCTTGGCGGGCTGGGGCTCCAGAGCGATGCGGGCTCTCAGGTCGCGCCGGAACTTCTGGCGGCGCGCTACGCGGCGGCCGCCGCGCACCTGCAGCCGGGCGGTGATTTCTACGCCATTCGCAGCGTCGAAGGCGATCTCGAAGCCTCGTTGCAGGCGATTCAGAAGCTGAGCGCCGGGCTCGGATCCGGCGGCGACGCAGCCGAGGCCGGTGAATTCATCGAGCAGCTCGTGTCGCTGCTGCGCGCGCAAGGCGCCTTCTCGACTCAGACCATCGCCGGAAGCCTGTACCCCGCGACCGGCGGCGTTTACTCGACGCGCTGGCTGGTCACCCGCGACCCGGCGGCGCGGCACTCTAATTTCTGGGAAGGACTGGTCGGCGACGCGCCCGCGGCGCCCACGCTGCTTGGGCATCTGCCCGCCGACACCGTATGGTTCGTCCTCAGTCGGGCCCGCCCCGACAAGATCTGGGCCGGGGTTCGCGAGGGCATCCTGCAGTTGAAGTGCAAGGGCGATCCCGCCGCGATGGAGAAGACGCTCGCGGAAGCCGAACGCCATCTCGGCGTCAGCTTGGACGCAATGTTCGGCGCTTTCGCGGGCGAAACGGTCATCTCGCTGCAACTGGACCAGGCGCGGAAGACGCCCCTGCCCGGACGGCAGCCCTCCATCGAGATTCCCGCCCCAGGGTTCCTCGCGATCGCGCGCACCAAGGACGACGCCCTCTTTCGCCGCGCCGTCGCGGCGCTGGGCAAGACGAAACAGCCGACTCAGACCGAGGAGAAAGACGGACGCGTCCGCGTGGGCATGACCAACCCCATGCCGCCCTTCGGCTTCCGAGTGACCGCCTGCCAGGCCGGCGATTTGTTCCTTATCGCGAGCAACCCCGAGGCGATCGATGCCGCGCTGAGCGGGAATGCGGCGAACGGCGGGCTCGCGAAAGCACCGCGCTTCAAGGCCGCCACCGCGGACCTGCCCGCGAAATGCAACGTGCTCAGTTTCACGGACTCGCGGCTCGCGGCAACCGTCAACGCAGTCCTCGATCAGATGCCGCGCAGCGGGCGCTCCGGCGGCATGGAAGGGCTCATGATGATGGGTATGCTGGGGAAGCGACCGGAGATCTCATGCGCCGTGGCCGGAGTCAACTTGAAGGAAGGAGTTCTCTTCACCGGCACGGGCGACGGCCAGTTCGTCAGGCAAGCCGCGGCGGGCGGCGGCATGAACCCCATGCTGCTCGGCGCCATCGCCGTGCCAAGTTTTCTGAAGGCGCGATCGACCTCGTCCCAGAACGCCTGTATCAACATCCTGCGCCAGCTCGATGCGGCCAAGGAGCAGTGGGCGATGGCGAGCGGCAACGCCAACGGCGCGCAACCCACGGCCGCCGAGATTGGCGAATACATCAAGGGTGGATTCGAGCGCAGGCGGTGTCCGCAGGGCGGGACCTACACGATCGGAGTCACCGGCGAGAACCCGACCTGCTCCCATCCGGGCCACCAGCTCCGGTGACGCGCGCTCCGAACATATTGGACCTGGCAACCATGGCGGTAGCGTCGGTTTAGACAGGAGACACCCATCAGCGACTACCCGTATCAGCCGCAGGAAGTGAACTGGAAACGCCCCCTGGTTCCGCGTGATGGTCTGAAACGGTTTCACGAGGCCACCCGCGAGCACTGGGATCGACCGCAGACGCTCACCGAGGCCTGGCGCGAGATGAACGCCAAGAGCCTGGCGATGATACACATTAACAGTGCCCGCCTATGACGACATCGGAAATCATGGCCCGCGTCGACCGCTTGGCGGTCGCGCTGCGCGAATTGACGGCAGGGCAGATCGGCTTGATAGAGACGGTCGTAGCGCAGTTCCGCAAGCCGTTCCTCAAGATCGAACGACACCCGCGGTCCGATATCGCCGATGCCCGGGTCCTACGCGACTTCGGCGACGTACTGCGCATGCATCACAGCTTCTCAAAGGAAGCGCTCTCCAAAGACCGCTTCGAGTACGCCCTCGAGAAGACCCTTATCCTCTGCGGCAAGTCCGCGGCGCTGACTGCGTCGCGGACCCACCGCGGCCACGACATCACCATCGACGGCGTACCGTGCTCGCTCAAGACCCAGGCCGACAAGGGCATCCGGGAAGACGAGCTTTACATCTCCAAGTTCATGGAACTTGGTAAGGGCCACTGGTCGGCGTCCGTCGGCGACTTGCGCGGACTGCGCGACCTGTTCTTACGCCACATGGACGCCTACGAGCGCATCTTCTCGCTGCGATGCCTGTCGAGGGACATGACGCACTGGCGGTATGAACTCGTCGAAATCCCCAAGGCGCTCCTCCTGGAGGCGGCCAATGGGGAACTCTCCGTCTGCCGGGGCAGCAAGCAGCGTCCGAAGCCGGGTTACTGCGACGTGACCGACGACGTCGGCAACATCAAGTTCCAGCTCTACTTCGACGGTGGGACGGAGCGGAAACTGCAGGTCAAGCATATGCGCAAGGACCTGTGCACGGTCCACGCTCAATGGGAGTTCGCCACCGCGTAAAGCGGCAGCATCTGGCCGGCCTTACCGAGCCGGTCCAAGGCGATCTTCACATACTCCGGGTTCAGTTCGATCCCCACGCACTCGCGGCCGTACTCGCGGCAGACCAGACCCACAGTGCCGGACCCGAAGAACGGGTCCAGCACCGCGCCGCCCGGCTTCGATCCGGCCAGCAGGCACACGCGCACGAGTTCTGGCGGGAACACCGCGAAATGCGCGCCGTGAAACCCGTTCGTGTTGATATTCCAGACGGTGCGCCGGTTCTTCGGCTCCTGCCCGTTCGCGGACGGTTCGCGTATGGCCTCGAAGTCGTAGAAATACGACTCCGCCTTGCTCATGAGGAAGATGTACTCATGCGCACGGGTGGGTCGGTCCTTGACCGACTCCGGCTGGCAGTTCGGCTTGTTCCAGACAATATCCGACCGCAGGAACCAACCGTCCGCCTGTAGGGCGAGCGCCAAGCGCCACGGTACTCCGATCAGGTCCTTCGACTTGAGCCCCTTCGGGGTCGGCGGGCGGTAGCTCATCGCCCGGCCCGGGTTCTTTTTATCCGGGGCGCGCCAGCGGCGGTCTCCGCTGGTGTAGGAATCGCCGATGTTAAGCCAGAGCGTGCCGTCGTTGCGGAGTGTGCGCCGGACTTCCCGAAAGATGCCGACCAGGTCGGCGATATAGGCATCGGGATCTTTCTCCGCGCCTATCTGGCCAGCAATGCCGTAGTCGCGCAAGCCCCAGTAGGGCGGACTCGAGATGCAGCATTGAAACGTGTTGTCCGGGATATCCGCAAGCGCCCCGCGGGCATCGCCCTGCACGATACGGATGTCGCCCTCGTGGTAGACTTCCCGCACGCAGGCCTTGCGCTTTGGGCCATGTTCCGTCGGATAGATCGTCTTCATGCCTGCCTCTTGAGCGCTTCGCGCTCGATGAACATGTCGAGCAACTGTATGGCCTGGCGGCGGTCCTTCGCACCGAGCTTCTCCAGTTGCTGCAACTTGCGTTGCAGCCGGCCGCCGATCGGCTTCGGCGGCGTTTCGCGCCGGCCGTTGCCGTTGAGGAGTTCGTCGGTTGAGGCGCCGAGCGCCTGGGCCAGGCGCGGCAAGATGGTGGT
>JAQBFL010000076.1:0-2825 GCA_032123415.1 bacterium
TTGATCCGTACCGCCTTTCTGTTACGCTTGACACGTATTTGAAATTTGGTACGCTCGCGGAGCGCGCCGACAAGCAACCGGGCATGCCCGGCACACAACAAAGCGCCGGAGGATACGTCGCTTCGCGCCGATCCTCAGCGCTGACGTTAGCCCAATGAAATGAATATGAACTGGCTAGTCATACCGACACTCGCAGGCGCTCTCCTTCTCTTTGTGCTCGGTCAGCGCACCGTCCGACGTTGCCCGACGTCTATGCAGAAGCTTGCACTCACATCGCTCTGGTTACTCTTGAGCATTCCAGGATTCTTACTCCCCTTGTACTATCTCCACTTGTTTGACGATGCGGTGTGGTTCTATGAGTTCCGATCAGTCCCGTTCACGGAACTCACCGCCATGGGTGCAGGACTCTTTGCTGGCGCGCTGGCAGAACTTGCCAGGGGTCCCAGGCTCTTTTCTCGAGCATTTCTGATCGCGATCCTTGTTCTGGGCATAGTTGCGCCACACATGAAGCCTCTCCTCGCACCGGTGGCAAGCCACCGGTTCTCGGATAGATGGAATGATAATGTGTGCATGCAGAGCACACCGTCATCGTGTGGGGCCGCCAGCGCAGCGACCATATTTCGGGGTCTTGGCAACTCCCTGTCTGAACAGGATATCGCCAAGGAATGTTTCACATACCTTGGCGGAACAGAGAACTGGTATATCGCACGCGCTTTCCGGCAACGCGGATGCACCGTCGCCTATCGGATTGAAAGAGGTCTGCCTGATGATCTACGGACACCGGCTATCGCCGGCGTCCGAGTAGGTGGTGTGGGTCACTTCATTGCCATCTTGGACCGATCCGATGGCAAATTCACCACGGGCGACCCGCTTGTCGGTCCGGAGAAACTAGACATGGGAGAAATGGACAAGAAGTTCGACTTTACGGGCTTCTTCATGGAGATTGGAAGAGAGGGCAATTGATGGTACCGCCGAATAGCTCGGCGGCCCATCATTGCAGACGTTGGGGGCAAGGAGATAGAACATGAAGCAAAGAATCGCACCAGCAGCGCTCGTCCTACTGATTGCTCACGGAGCACTCGCGGAGCCGGAGCTCTCCGGCACACCGACAGAACTCCGTCAACACCTCGATACGCTTCCCGGTCAGGTGACGATCTCCGGCCTCGCGGAGCGCACGGTGGAAGCCGACCGTGCCGTGGTGCAGGTGTCCGTCCTCACGTCTGAGCGTGACCTCAAGCCTGCACTGCAACAGAACAGCAAGATCAGAGCTGACATGGTCGCAAAGCTGATGGAGGCCGGAGTTGATACGAACCGCATACACACATCCCGTTTCTCATCGACCCCCGTACATTCGTCATGGACCGGCAAGGTGAAGGAATACCAAACCAGGAGCACGGTTCGTGTGAACGCCGAATCGGAGAAGGAGATTCAGCTTGTTGCCGGCCTTGTTGACTCCATCGACAACGTATCTCTTTCCTCGTTGACCTTCGAAATGACGAAGAAGGACGAGATCACCATAGGCCTTCTCAAGGAGGCGTTCCAGCGTGTGCAAGAGCGCAGAGCGTTGTACGAGACATCTCTCGGTGTCCGGCTCCGCCCGCGGCAGGTCGGGATTCCTGCCGCCAAGGGTGCCGACCGCCGCGCTCAATCGTTGCTCCAGGATGACTGGGAGATCACGTCTGTCGCGGGTGTCCTGACTAATCCGGAGCTGAGCGTGGTGCTGCACGCATGGAACAGCGCGGCCCGGAGATCAGTCAGTTTGAGGAACTGGTGTACAAAGTCAGCATCGTGGTCACTTTCGACCTGCTTCCGAAGACAGACAATGCGGAGCCTCCAACAAGATGAATCCACGCTATCGTCGCTCACGCGCCGAAGTGTGATTCACGACGGTTGCTCGGCGGGCAGGGCGTGACCGCCAGCGCTTGTGCATCCACAGCCACTGCTCGGGGTGCCGGCGGATGATGTCTTCGAGGATCTTGGTGTAGGCCTGGGTGGCCGCCTGGATGGCGCCGTCGCACCGGTCGGCGGGCGGGTGTAGCGCGGGCAGGTAGTGGAGCTCATGCCGGCCGTCGGGTTTGCGGATGCAATAGGCCGGCGCCACGGGGGCCCGGGACTGCTCGGCGAGATAGGCCAGCCCCGGGGTGGTAGACGCCTGCTGGCCGAAGAAATCGACAAAGACGCCGGGTCGCCGCATGTTCTGGTCCAGCGGCACGAAAACCGCTTCGCCACGATCGAGGACGCGCAGGCAATCTTCATAGGAGTCCCTGGCGGGAAGCATGTGGATGCCCATGCGCTCGCGGGAGGCCCGCCAGAAGGCGTCGAATCCCGGATGGTGCTGGGTCTTGGCAATGAGATGGATCCGGGGCAGGTGTCTGGCCGCGGCCAGGCCCATCAGTTCCCAGTTCCCGATGTGTCCCATCAGGATGAGCACACCCCGTCCTTCGGCCAGGGCGGCCTCGATATGCTCGACCCCGTGATAATCCACCAGGCTTTGGAAAACTCCCGGCGGCTGGCGGGGGAAGCTCAGGCACTCCATGATCAGCAATCCCAGATGGCGGTACACGCCATCAGCCACGACGGAAAGCTCTTTGCGGCTCTTCTCCGGGAAAGACCGGGTCAGGGCCGACATGACCAGCCCGCGCCGGTGCCGCACCACGGTTCCCAACAGCCAGCCCAGCGTGCGACCGATACGGATTCGCGCGGCCAGGGAAATGCGGGACGTCCGGCGGCTGAGAAACTCGAGTGTGTCGCCGATCATGGCTTTCTATCCTGAGGCTCCTGCAAAACCTATTCATGAAGACGGCGGCAGAGGACTGCCGCCCTCC
>JAQBFL010000077.1:0-4622 GCA_032123415.1 bacterium
CCGCCCTCTCGGCCGTCGCGCTGTCGCGCCGCCCTTGGTACTGCCCCACGAGGATCGAGGCGGCCATGTTCAGTCCCAGCAGGGGCTGGAACGCGACGTTGTTGATGCTCAGGGCGATGTTGCTGGCCGCCAGCGCCACGCCGCCCATCCTGCCGGTCAGCATGACGAACACCGCGAAGGCCCCGACGTCCAGCACGAGATGCGCCGCCGCCGGCGCGCCGAAGCGCATCATCCGCGCCAGAAGCGCCCCGTCCCAGCGGCAAAGCCGCCGCGTCCCGTACGCGGACGCCTGCGTCGGGCCAAAATAGAGCGCGGCGAGGATCGCGGCCGTCACCGCCGCGCCGGCGAGGGTCGCCCACGCCGCGCCGGCGATCCCCATGCGGGGAAAACCCCACTTGCCGAAAATGAGAACGTAATCGAGCACGATGTTCGCCACGTTGCCCGCCACGGTGGCGATCATGCCCGTGCGCGTGTCGCCACGCCCCGAGAAGAAGGCGCTCAGCGCGGCTCCCAGCGGCAGCAGCCAGCCGCCGAGCATCAGGATGCCGAAGTAGGTCCGTTCCTCGGCCAGTACGGCCGGCGGATGCCCCGCGACGCGCAGGACCCAGTACCCGAGCGGAATCAGTGCCCAGATCGCCGGAGCGCTGAGGAGCGTGATCCAGAGCCCCTGCGCGGTGGAACGGCTGCACCCGTCGCGCAGCCCGGCCCCGTGATACTGTGCGACAAACGTGCCGGCATAGCCGGCCAGCGCGTGGAAGAAGGAGATCAGCGTGAAGGCCAGGATGCCGGCCGGCAGCGCCGCCTGAATTGCCGCGGCGCTGAACCGGGCCAAAAACACACGGTCCGCGAATTGCATGAGGATGAACGAGGCCATGCTCACGATCAACGGCGTGGCGATGGTCAGCGTCTCGCGGATGCCTCCCGGGGCGGGTGGCCGTTTCTGGTTTGCGGTCGAGTCGATGGGAGCACCTCGTTGGCCACCATGCGGGCAAAGCCCAGGCAGCGGTGGCAAATCATGCCGCAACAGCGCGCCGATGGCAAGCACCCGCGAGCGACGACATCACCTTGCATTCCCCTCCGTTTTCGGGCTATACTATCGCTTGAATCTGAGGAGACGCACTCGTTGAGATTTCCACCAACATGGAGGTGGATCGTGGCCGCCGTCGCGATCGCCGGGACGGCTGGCGTCCTGGCGGTTTGGCTGTATGGTCCGGAGGATCGACGTGCCGCACTCGCCAGCCGCACCGCGTCCGCGGGCGGGCCGCCGCCCGTCGCGGGAGCATGGGGAGACACGCAGGCGGCACCGGCGATCCCAACTCAACCGCCCGCCCCCTCGCTTCCTCCACGCCCCATACCGGGCACGCCCCTGTTCGCGCCGATGTCCTTCGAAGACGAGTCCAACCGCGAACAGTCCGTCCAGGCTCTGCGCGAATTCGCGCAACAGCGTCAACTGAAGGCCGCATCCTTCGCCGCCAAGTCGAACATGGCGATCGAGGGCGAGGAAGACGGGCGCGCCTTCAGGTTGGTCGATATCGTCGATGGCCGCGTCTACCGCTATGCCACGCGCAACGCCAACGCGGCGATCTCGACGGCCACCGCCGCCATTCGGCAAACGCCGCCCTATGGCGTCAGCGGCTCGGGCGTGACGGTCGGGGTCTGGGACGCCGGAACGGTCCGCAACACGCACCGCGAGTTCGACAACCGCGTCACGCTCCGCGACGCCGCGTCCATGCACTACCACTCCACCCACGTGGCGGGGACGATCGCCGCCGCGGGCGTCGACCCGGCCGCCAAGGGCATGGCGCCGACCGCGCGCATCGACTCGTTCAACTGGAACGACGATCTCACCCAGATGGCTCAGTTCGCCATGGCCGCGCCGGCTCAGACAGGAAAGATCCAGGTGTCGAACCACTCCTACGGCTTCCAGGCAGGATGGGAAAGCGGCACGTGGTACGGCAACTGGGATACGCCCCAGGAAGCCGACGGATTCGGATTGTACGACACATACGCCTCGATGTGGGACACCGTCTGCTACAACGCGCCCTATTACCTACCCTTCGTCGCGGCGGGCAACGACCGCAGTGACTCCGCCCCGGCCACGGGCACTTCGTTCACCTACTACGACGGCCTCGCCTGGCTGACCAAACCTTACGATCCGACCACCGATCCGCCCCGCGACGGATGGGATCAGGGCGGCTACGACACGATCTCGTACATCGGCAACGCCAAAAACATCCTCACCGTCGGGGCCGTCAACGACGCCGTCACCTCGGGGACGCGCGATCTGTCAAGGGCCATCATGACGGCGTTCAGCGGGTGGGGACCTTCGGACGACGGCCGCGTCAAGCCCGACCTCGTCGCCAATGGCGCCAGCCTCTTCTCCACGTACACCAGCAGCGACACCTCGTACGGAACCCTCAGCGGCACGAGCATGGCTGCGCCCAACGCGGCCGGCTCCGCCGCGCTCCTGATCGAGCTCCATGCGCGCCTGTTCTCCAACCAGGTCATGCTCGCCTCGACGCTGAAGGCCCTGCTCGTCCACACGGCCGACGATCTGGGCCGGTCCGGACCGGACTACCAGTTCGGGTGGGGGATGCTTAACGCCAAGGCTGCCGCCGATCACCTGCTGGCTCGACAGCGACTGCCGGACGCCCACCGGATGGTCGAGGACGGTCTGACGGCGGCATCCGCGGAGAAGCGCTACGCCGTAATCTGGGACAACGCCAGCCCGCTGCGCGCCACGCTCTGCTGGACGGATTACCCCGGAACGGCGCGCAACACGCTCGACGACCGCACGCCCGTGCTGGTGCACGATCTGGACCTGCGCATCGTTTCGCCGGACGGGCAGACAAACTTCCCCTTTGCGCTCGACCCCGCCGCCCCCACCGCGGCGGCCGAACGCCGCGACAACGTCGTCGACACCGTCGAGCAGGTCATGATCGAGGCGCCGTCCGCGCCGGGAGTTTACGAGGTCGTGGTGCGGATGAAGGGCGCGCTGGCCACCCCGCGCCAGGACTTCTCCCTGCTCGTCAGCGGATCGACCCTGCCGCCCGCCATCGAACACGAACCGCTGCAGAACACGATCGACACGATCGGCGACCGCCCCGTTAACGCCACGATACGCAGCGAGTCCGTCCTGGACGCGGAGCGGCTGCTGCTGATCTGGAACGCGGGAGGCGGATGGATCACCAACACGCTGAGCCCCACCGGCGGCTCGCTCTTCACCGCTTCCATACCCGCCCAGCCGCTGGGAACACCGGTGCGCTATCGTCTCGAAGCCGCCTCCGTCAACGGCATGTCCAGCCGACTGCCCGCCGAGGGAGACTACGGGTACCTTGTGACGACGCCGCTGGCCCTGACCGTGCAAGGCGCGCCGATGGATCTCGCAACCTGCGAGCCGGCCTACGGCATGCACTGGATCGCCTCAGGAACCGTGGTGCGCGCCTCGGCGGTGCCGCACACGGATTCGATGGGCGGCTTCCGCTACAACAACGCCGGATGGACCGGAACCGGCAGCGTCCCGGCCACGGGGTCGACGTACGAGGTCGCTTTCGCGCTGGAATCCGATTCCTCGCTCACCTGGCAGTGGGCGCCCGTCTTCCAGTTACGCCAGACCGCTTCGCTGGCCGGTGTCCTGAACCTCACCAACTGGTGGCCCATCGGGGCCGCGGCCGAGACGGTCGCCGTGCCAGAAGTCGTGACGAACTTCATCGTCCGGCGCTTCTACGGCTGGTACGTGGACGGCGCCCGCTGGCCGGACGCGCAGAGCGAGTCCGTCAACCCGGCCCGCGGCATCGTCATGCACGTGCCCCGCGCGGCCGAAGCCCGATACATGACGCACAACACCGACGCCGACGCCGACGGATTGCCGGACTGGTGGGAATTGCGGTACTTCGGCTCGAGCACCATCGCCCCGAACGAGGACAACGACGGGGACGGCTTCACCAACCTCAAGGAGTACCAGGACGGTACGCATCCGCGGGACAACGCCTCCTACCCGACGGCCCCGTCGATCGCACACGTGCCGCTGCCGACCGTCGTGACATCCCCCGCCCCGTGGTCGGTCACCGCGCGGGTGGCGGACAACTGCGTCGTGCAGTCCGCCGGCGTCCGCTGGTGGCGCAACGGCGGTCCTCAGCAGAATGCTTCCCTGGCGCTCGCCGGGGCGGCCACCGGCGACTACACCGGGGCGATCCCGGCGCCGGGCGCGACCGGCGACCGCTTCGTCTACGAGATCCGGGCGGCTGACGCCGCGCAGATGGCGGCGGTCAACGGACCTTATACGTTTGATGTGGCCTACCCCGTGGCCGTCACCGCCCCCGATGCGTTCGCACTCCAGTCCCTGATATCGACGCAAACAACCAACCTCTTCCTTTCCGTGTCCAACGCGGGGCACCGGGCGCTGTCGTGGACTGCCGACATCCAGCGCGCCGGCCTTGCGGACGACGTCGAACGCGGCGAAGGCGACTGGCTGCACGAAGGACGCAATGACGTCTGGCACATTTCGCCTCTGCGTTCGTTCTCGGCGTCCAACGCATGGCACTTCGGTTCCGAAACGACGGGGCACTATCCTGACAACGCCAACGCCGCGCTGATCTCGGGTCCCGTGGTCGTGCCCGAGG
>JAQBFL010000078.1:0-4517 GCA_032123415.1 bacterium
CCGGAGCGAGCGAGCCGCCGCAGTGCTTGCGGTAGAATGCGTCGCCCATGCTCTTGAGGTCCACGTTGGCCGCGTCGATGAACGGCAGCAGGTCGGCGGCCGGCGCGGGTTGGATATAGCCGTTGGTGACCAGCACGTTGACCAGTCCGGCCTCGCGCGCCAGCTTCGCGCAGTCCAGCACGTACTCGATGCCGATCAGGGGTTCGTTGTAGGTGTAGGCGATGCCGACGGACCCCATGTCGCGCGCCTGGCGCACGAGTTCCGCGGGAGGCAGGCACGCGCTGTCGCGCACGGTGCGTTGCGAAATGCTCCAGTTCTGACAGAAGACGCAGCGGAGATTGCAGCCCCAGCCTCCGACGCTGAGAATCTCGCGCCCGGGGTGAAAGTGATAGAGCGGCTTCTTCTCGATCGGGTCCATCTGGAGGGACGAAACGCGGCCGTACCCCGCCGCGATCAGTTGGCCGCCGCGGGCCTCGCGCACACGGCAGAGGCCGTGCCCGCCCTCCGCGATGCGGCAGGCGTGCGGGCAGAGGTCGCAGACGATCCGTCCGTCGCTCTCGCGATGCCAGTATGACGCGGTTTGCATGGCGGCTACCAGTCGATCTCCAGGTCCACAAAGTCGGACTCGACGCGAAAACGGGAAGCCAGCGCGCGTGCGACCGCCTTGACGCCGAACGTCTCCGTGGCGTAGTGGCCGGCGAAGATGGCGTGGACGCCCCACTCCTGTGCGCTGTGCAGCGCCTCCAGTTTCGACTCGCCGCTGACGAAGACGTCCAGGCCTTTACGGCCGGCTTCTTCGACCATCTCCGCCGCGCCGCCCGACACGACGGCCACCGTGCGCACGGACTGGGGCCCGAAGTCCATGGAACGTACCACGCTGCCGGTGGCCTCCTCCACGCGCCGTTTGAACTCCGCGTACCGCATGATCTTCGGCAGCGCGCCGGCAAAACCGATTTCGCGGCCATGGTACGCGCCGAACGGCTTCAGGCCGCGCAGCCCTAGCGCGCGGGCAAGCTGCGCATTGTTGCCGAGGCGCGGATGAGCGTCCAGCGGGAGGTGGCAGGCATACAGGGCGATGTCATGCTCGATCAGGAACTTCAGTCGCGTGTAGTTGAGGTCCGTGATGCGGCGAAGGGAATCGCCCCAGCTCATCCCGTGATGACAGACCAGCAGGTTCGCCCCGCGGCCGGCGGCTTCCTGGAAGAACACCATCGAAGCGTCCACGCCGGCGCACACGCGCGACACCTTGCCGGAGTTGGCGACCTGCAGTCCGTTATGCGAGCTGTCCTCGAAGTCGCGCACCCGCAACTCCCTGTCGAGGTATGCGACCATTCTGTCGAGCGACGCCATGGCGGGATCCTCCTTGCGGCTCCTCAGCGTGCGCCACGCAGGGGGAGCCACTTCAGCACGTTCTGGATTTCCGCGTCCCAATAACTCCACTCGTGGCTGCCGGGGCCTTGCCGCCACGTGAAGGGCACGCCCAGCTTCTCCAGGTGGGACTTGAGGCGCACGTTGTCTTCCCACAGAAAATCCTGCTCGCCGCAGCAGAGGAACAGGCGCGGCAGGCGTTCGCCCGCGCGCCGGAGCCGGGCCGCCATGGCAAAGAGGTCGTTCGGTCCGCCCGCCAGCTTGCGGGGGTCGCCGAAGATGTCGCGCATTTCAACCGGGCGGTCAGTTGCGTGCCGTCGCACGGAAGAGAGCGGGTCGATGGCGCCGGACAGGCTGGCCACGGCGGCGAAGCGCTCGGGATGCGTGAGGCCGAGTTTCATCGCGCCCATGCCGCCCATCGAGAGGCCGGCCGCGAAGGTGTCCTCGCGGCGGGCGGAGAGGGGGAAGAAGGACTGCATGAGGCGCGGGAGTTCTTCGCTGAGGAAGGTCCAGTACTTCAGGCCGTGCGCCATGTCGCAGTAGTAGCTGCGGCCGACGGCGGGCATGACAACGGCCAGGTTCAGCGGATCGACGTAGCGCTCGATCGACGTGCGCCGCTGCCAGACCGTGTGGTCGTCGGACAAGCCGTGCAGCAGGTACAGGACCGGCAGGCGCCGGGCCTTGCGCGACGCCGTGCGAGCCTGCGCGCTACGCGGCAGGAGCACGGTGGCGGACGTGGACAGGCCGAGCGTCTCGGCAAAGAAGTCGCAATGAATCAGCGCCATGGCGTGTTCCTTATCTTTCGCGGCGGCCGCGCCGCCGTAGTCGGTTCCTGCATCCGTTTGAGACTAAACGCGAGGCGGGCGCCGGGGCAAGACGGAATTCAGACGGAATTCAGTATCCCGTCACTCGTCCAGGATCGAGCCACGGGCGCGCGTGACATTCCGCGGTCTTTCGGGCAAACTGCCCCGATGCACACGCTATGCATAGGGCAGCAGATGGCAGATCGTGGAGGGCTGTGTATGAAGGCGGCGATGGTAGCACCCCGGTTCGATGTCGCGGGCCGGCTGGTGCGGGTCGTGCCCCAGCCAGGCGGCAACGTCAACGACACGTACATCGCCGTCTTCCGCACCGTATTCTCGGAAGAGCGCTTCGTGCTGCAGCGGGTGAACCGGCGCGTGTTTGCCTCACCGGAGGACGTGATCCGCAACATGAAGCGGGTGACGGAGCACGTGCATCGCCGGCTCGAAGCGGAACGGGACGACGCGGACCGCATCTGGCAACTGCCGAGAGTGATCCCCAGCCGCGAGGGCGCCGACTTCGTGCGCGACGAGAATGGGGACGTGTGGCGCGCGATCTCCTACATCGCTTCGGCCCGCGCTTTCGACCGGGTGTGCGGCCCCGAGCACGCGCATGAGGCGGGTGTTGTGCTGGGGCAGTTCCATCGCCTGATCCACGACATTCCGCCCGATACGCTCTGCGACACGCTTCCCGGGTACCACGTCACACCGGGATATATCGCGAGACTGGACGCGGAGCTTGACACGCGGGAGGGGCGCCGCATCCTGGACACCCTGGCCGATGCAAGGCACTGCCGGCGCTTCATCGACCGGCGGCGCGACTGGGCAGGCGTTCTGGAGGATGCGCGCGCCCGCGGCGAGCTCATGGTGCGGCCTATTCACGGAGACCCCAAGATCGGCAACATCATGATCGATGACGAGACAGGCAGGGGAACGTGCATCATCGACCTCGACACGGTCAAGCCGGGCCTCGTGCATTACGACTTGGGCGACTGCCTGCGTTCCTGCTGCAACCGGGCGGGGGAAGAGGCGCGGGACCTGTCGGGCGTCGTTTTCGACACGATCCTGTGCGAGGCCATCGTGCGCGGCTACATGCCGAAGGCGCGCGCCTTCCTCACGCCGTCGGACCTCCACTACCAATTCGACTGCGTCCGGTTGATGGCCTTCGAGCTGGGAGTCCGCTTCTTCGCCGACTTCGTGGCCGGCAATGTCTACTTCAAGGTGACGGACGAATCCCAGAACTTGCGCCGGGCGCTTGTGCAACTGCGGCTCTGCGAAAGCATCGAGGCGCAGGAGAAGGCCATCCGGGACATCTTTCGCGCTTCGCCCGACGGTTCGGATGCTTAGACAAAGCCGCTGGAGGAACGTCATGGCATAGGTTCCGCCGTCAGCGGACAGTCGGAGCAGCGACCGCGATACTCCAGGCAGAAATCCTGAAAAACCTGGACGAGGCCCTGCTGGCGCAGGCCCGTATGCCAGAGCGCCGGGTTGTGGTCGCGTCCGAAGAGCGCGCAGGCGGTTTCGCGGGTCACGGCGTTGTCCTGCTCCGGGGGCAGCGCGGGCGCGAGGTCGGCAACCGGACGGCCGATGGCCGCGAGGAAGGGGATCGCCACATTGGCGGCCATGGACGCGACGCGCGCGTGCCCCACGATGGCGATCTCGACTGCCGTCGGCGGCGAAGCGAACGCCAGTCGGCGGGTCCAGAAGGGGACGGCAAAGGGACCGCCGAATACTGAGGCGAGCTCGGCGAGCCGCGCGGCGGGCGCGCCCTTTGCCGCGGCGGCCGCGATCAGCCGGTCATGAAGCGCCGATGCGGACACGAACCAGGTTGCCGCGGCAGCCAGTCGCCGAACGGGCGCGTTCTGCGGCCGCATCGAGGCGCCGTCCCACGCCGCGCCCGGCATGCGGTCGGCGCGGGAAGCCTCGGGCGTCCGCCACCAGATGTCCCAGAGGGAGCGTGCAAAACGGCGGGCGTCTTCAGGCCAGTGCGCGGGCAGAGTCTCGGGGAGCAGGCCGGACTTGCCCAGCAGCAGGGCGTAGGCGCGCAGCGGGTCGCCGTTCGCATCGCCGGCCAGTTCGCGCAGGGGCAGGCGGCGCGCCAGCGTGCGGCAAGCCGCGGCGTTCTGTTTGTAGCCGAGGGCGGCCAGGACCTCCTCGTAGAGCGCCTGGGCGGGGCCCGCCTCCTCGATGCGGGCCGCGATGCGCCTGGCCTTGCGGCGCAGGCGCTCTTCGCCCGCGGAGTCGAGCAGGGCGCCCCAGGCGTCAGGACCGGCCGCGGCGAGCGCGGCGGCGCAGGGCGGGGGGACTGGCGGCAGCGCCGCGTGCGGGTAGGCCGTGACATCGATGTTG
>JAQBFL010000079.1:0-5604 GCA_032123415.1 bacterium
AGATAGCAATCCTTGCCGTCAAGAGTTACGACAGCCCTTCCGGACGGTTTGTGAAGACGATAAGACGGTGTTCGCGGTTTCGTGGGCATGTGCAGACCTCCAAGCATGGGATCCGGTAATTACCGGATAGTGGGGTAGTCGGTTAGCTCCTCCTTTGCCCTACTTCCTGACGTGGCACCAGTCATAGCCGTTGGTGACGTCGGCCTCGGTAATAGGCCCGGTGACGGTAGCCTGTTCGAGAAGCCTGCGGAAAACGAGTCCCCGGCTGCGGGAGGTGCGTCTGTTGAATCGGAAGGCGAACTCCTCCAGGTAGGACTGCAGGTGGGCGGGAACCACCGAGCCCTGGTGGGTACCGAGGATCCGTCGCTTCAACAGGCTGGAAACTCGGTGTATGCCTGGCATGGATACGTGAGCAGGATTGCCCGACGACGACAACACGGTCTCCTTGCGCAGGTATCCGTGCTCAGGCAGGTCGTTATAGCCCCCCCAGTCGTCGGTGAGTATCGTCGCGCCGGGAACTGTTGCCGGCGGTCAAGAAGCGCGTGATTCCGGTGGTTTAGGCGGGTTTGGGTGTGCCGTGGGTTGTTCTGGTAGCTCAAGGCCGAGGGATCGGCAGAGGTCGCCGATGGAGATGGCCTCGCCGCCGCGTGGTCGTCGCTCGGATCGGGGTGGCGGCAACAGCTGCCAGATGCCGTCGGGACTGCCTTGACGCCATGGCCTGTGTGCAACTAACTGCCACTCGAGCATGCGCGACAGCGCCTGATCGACATCGTGCCGACTGATGCCGAGTTTGGCGGCCATGCGCTCGCGGCCGAAGAAGGACGCTCCGTGGCGATCCGCGGCCAGGGCCAGCAAGACCATCACCGATGTCCCCTCGGGGCCGAGGCGGGCCAGCCAGTCGTCGTGGAGGAGGCGGTCCTCCAGCCAGCCAAAGCGGCCGGTGGGCTGACGGACAAGATCGGGTATGGGCGGGATGAGGCTCGGCTTCTTGCTCATGGACTATTGCACTCCGGCGGCGCGCTCACCCGGCCCCGCATGCGTGGCGCGGGCGTCGCAAACCTCATATTCCGTCGCACGCTTCACGTCATCCTTGCTTCGGCGTACTCTTGCGTTGCGTCTGTCCCTTCCTACTCTTGGTCGCGCGCTTGCGGGCTTTTTCGGCGGCGTGCTGCTTGGCTTCCTTGGCGCGATACGAGTCGCCCTCGATCTTGACGATCTCGGCATGATGCAGCAGGCGGTCGACAAGCGCCGTTACGGAACTGGCGTTGGGGAAGACCTCGTTCCACTCGGCAAACGGCTTGTTGGTGGTCAGGATGATCGGTCGCTGTTCATGACGACGGCTGACGACCTCGAACAGCAAATCCGCAGCCCGACTGTCATAAGAGAGATACCCGACCTCATCGATCAGCAGGACCGTGGGATTGACGTAGCGCCTGAGTCTACGGGCCAGGGCGGTGGAGGTGTCCTGGGCATCCAGATCGTTGAGCATGGCACTGGCGGTCGCACACAGAACGGTGTGGCCGCGCAACAGCGCCTGGTGGGTGATGTTCTGGGCGATCGTCGACTTACCCACGCCGTTGGGCCCGGCCAGGATGATGTTGGTCGCCTCTTCGACAAAGCCCAGTTGCATCAGTTCCTCGATCAGTGGCCGGTCGATCGTCTTCGGCCAGGACCAGTCGAAGTCGGCGATCGGCTTGAAGCGGCCGACTTTGGATGTGCGAATGCGTCGCTCTAAGCTCCGCCGACTACGCTCCGCCTCCTCGCATTCGATCAGGGTCGCCACCCAGGGCTGGTTGCCCAGCTCCTGCCAGCGCGCCAGAAGTCCATACAGCCCGAGGCGCCGGGCGCGGTCCATCAGTGGATCAGGCGGTGGATTACTCGCTGTGGTTGGTTTGCTCGTCATGGTCATGGTCCTCCTGGTGGTCGTCGTTATCTGTGCCTTGGTCACTCTGATCGTCAGGTTCCCGCGCGTCGACGATGCCTTGGCTCAGCTCGTCATAGCCTTCCAGCGCATGTGGCCGGATGGTCAACTCGCGTACACGCGGATCATCCGGTAGCGTCACCGGCAGCGTGGGTTTGCGCCCTTCTGCGCGACACTGTCGCTCGAGGATCTGTCGTACCGCGTGATGGTGCGGGATGTCCTTCTCTATCGCTTCGCGGATCGCCTGTTCCAGACGGGTGCCCCCGAACTCTTCCAGCAGCAGCAACAGCCGCGCGGTGGCGGTGCCGAGATTGGCGCCGCGTTGGGCCAGACAGGTCAACAGATCTCGACTAGCCGGTGCGGCTGCGGTGAGTCGGTCCATGCCGCGGTGCGATCGCGCCTGTCGCTTGTGTTCAACGAGTCGTTCGATGTGCTCGGGATCCTCGATCTGTCGGCGGCGGTCGAAGCTGCGGCCATGTTCCGCTACGACCACGCCCCGGTGCATGATGCGCACCGTCTGGAGGCTGGCCACCACCGCGACCGTCTGGCGCACCAGTTCGTGCGGCACTGAGTAGTCGTTATGGTCGAAGCGGATGTACGGCGTCTTGCCCACGGTGAGTTCGCGCCGTTCATCGGTGACAAACGGTGTGTGCGGAAGCGGGAGAAGCAACGAACGCTCCTTCTCAAAGGCTTCAGCTACGGTCAGGCTGTCGTCTTCGACCCAGCGGCGATCGCAGGCCGGCCCATCACACCACGCTTGAGCCTGGCAGTTGAGATCGTCCACATCCTTGAAGCGTCGGGCCAAGAAGAAGGCGCGGCGTAGGTATTGAATGGCCCGCTCGACGCGACCCTTTTCGTTTCCTCGGGCCACCGCGACGGGCCGCGGGGCGAATCGATAGTGCCGGGCGAAGTCGAGCAGGAGCGGATTGAAGCGGATGGCATCGCCCCGGCGTTCGAGTACGGCGCTTTTGAGGTTGTCGTACAGCACGACGCGTACGACCCCACCCCAATCGCCAAACGCGGCTTCATGGCCTCGCAGGAAGTTCTCACTCTGCTGGCCGAGGTAGAAGCGCAGGAAGATCCGCCGCGAGTAGGAGAGCACCATCACGAAGGCTGACAGATGGCGTTGTGCCCGGCCGATGGTCAGCTTGCCAAAGTGGCCCCAGTCGACTTGGGCCTGCTCGCCGGGCAGCGTCTTGACCCGCAGATACGCCTCGGCCACAGGCCGGGGGCGGTAAGTGGCCACCATGTGGCGGAAGTGATGCGGGCTGCCGCTGTACCCGCGCTCGTGGCACATCTCGTAGAGTCGACTGGCCGGGAGCTTGGGATACTGCTTCCACGTCGCGACAATCAGCGGGATGAAGGGATCCAGCTGTGTGGTTCGAGATCGTTTGGATACCGGTGAGCCGTCCTGAGCGAGCACGCGCCGGACTACGCCATGGTGGACACCCAGCTGGCCGGCGATGGTGCCGATCCGCCACTTCTCCGAGTGGTAGAGCCGCAGGATTTCCGCTTCGATTTGTGGTGAGATCATGAGATTCTCCCCTCACCATCGACCAGGAACGTCCCCCACGCGGCGACGTTCGGTGCTGAGGGTGCCCCATCGGGCATACGAGCCGCACAGCCGGCCGCAGAAATCGCAGCGTCGGGCGGCCTGACCGGCCTCGCCGGTCGACAGCGCGACCGGTATGCGGTGGGCAATGACAGGCGTACGGCTTGATGTCGCATCACAGGCCTCCTTCGTGGAACTCTTTACCGGAACCTCTTCTCGCAGGTGGCTGTGAGTTGTGGAAGGGTGATGCGTTACGGTTGTTACAAACCGCGTTGCAGACCGCGTGCGCCATTCCTTCTGGCGGGCGGCGTTGTTGCGGGCACCGTGGGGCGTTTGTTGGTAGCGTCTCACCGCTTCTCGGACGTTCTCTGTCCGCTGTTGCCGGCTGCAATCGGCCGAACAGTAGCGTTGGCCCCGGTCGCAACGGGTGCAGATGGCGACCTGCCGGCGGCACCGTGCGCAGTTGAACATCCGGTGGCTTTCGTCGACGGCTCAAACTCCTGCCAGAAAGGACTGGACGCCAAGGCCACCGTCGCCGACACTCACCTTGATGGTTGTGGTGTCGCTTTGGCGATGACACAGAAGCCCAGACCGTCGCTCAACGGCCTGGGCTTCACTATTCTCGGCGTAGGCCTTGTCTTACCGGCGTAGGCCTTGTCTTACCGAAGGAATCGGTGGTTGCTCACATCAGCGTCGGCCACGCCGTCAGCCACGCCGGCGTTGGTCGCGCTGGCAACGGGTGAAGTGGTGTTGTGATCGCCGCTGGTCGCCGCCGGGCCGCGGACCCCAGGCCGGCACTCACATCCACGGCACGCGCCCACCGAAAACCAGATCCACGCGTTTGCGTTCAGAAGACAGGAAGAACCAGCCCCCCGAGGCGTTCGCCTCGAAGCGAACCAGATCCACGCCCTTGCGAGCGAGAGGAAGAAGAGAACCAGATCCAGAAGAAAACCAGATCCACCAGGCATGCGCCGGGGGAGAGAACCACATCCAGCGCTCACGCGCAACGAAAACCAAAAACCCCGCCACGCCCTACACCGCCAGAATCAGGCGCTTTCAAACCGCCACGGACATGTCGGGTGCCGAGGCGCTGGCACTTGCGGCTGATCCCAACTTCAGGGAAGAGGAGGGCCCCTTGGCGATGGCTTGCTCGTAGGCATTGAGGCTGCGTTTGAGTGCGTCGCTGACGGCGCGATCCTTGACCGGAGTCAGCCCCGAACCCTCACGAGCCAGACGCGTCGAAGACGCCCCGCTCGCAACGGCTGCCTTCTCGGTCGTACCCTTGCCCCCGCCCGGCGGCGGATCCGGGGCCGGACAATCGTCGAGCGAATAGTCACCGGGTGTACCATCGCCCGCGTTGACCTTGCGATGGATTTCGACGAGCCGATCACCGTCGTAGTAGTAATAATCGACCGGGATGAGGAAAGTAGTGTCATCCTGATGAAGGTAGTCCGTCTTGAGGACCCGCCGACCCAACGCGTCATAGCGGAATCGGGCGATTAGCAACTCGCCCACAATCTGCCTGACGGTAGCCAGTCGGTTGAAGACGTCGTAGGTGTAGTAGTACTTGTCGTCCTGCTCGAGGTTGCTGGCGTCGTCGTCCGTGACTCCGTTGCTGACCTCACCAAACAGGGTGTTGATCTGGTTGTCCGGGTCGACCTCGTGATGGACGAAGCTGCTGACAGCCTCACTCACCCACCCCGGATCGTTTTCGGGAGTGTACCGAAGGACACTGCCCACCGTGAGGTTTCGCCCCGACCAGTTCCCCTGAAGATCAAGGTGCCACTGGCGACCGGTCGTCGTCGCGGAGGTGATCGAGTCGAACGTGCCGCATCGACGAACTGTTTATGAGTTGGTG
This sequence comes from bacterium, assembly GCA_032123415.1. GTDB lineage: Bacteria > Verrucomicrobiota > Kiritimatiellia > UBA8416 > JADHWI01 > JAQBFL01. Next base: position 5,332 of record JAQBFL010000079.1, read on the forward strand.
AACGGTAGATGGAGCGCGACGATCATCGACTCCCCCACCTACAAGTAGGTGGGCCATCCGGCTATCCGTGTTTTCAGCCACGCGAAGCAGGCGTCAAGAAACCCGAGGCAGTACCTAACCACCCCGATAGCTAGAATGCGGTCGCCCTGTGTTTCTTGTCCGCTTCCGCGTACGGTGCTTCGATTCCGGACCTTTTTTCGCTAGAATGGCGCTTCGTCTGCGAACTCGGCTTTGTGCGGCCGGGCAAGCAACTTCGAAGCGAGAAGCTGCCGG
>JAQBFL010000080.1:0-2711 GCA_032123415.1 bacterium
TGTCAACAAACGAGATATACAGAACAAAACAGGTTGCCGACCAAGCAGGCATCAGCAAGGAAACGCTCTTGCGCTGGCTTAAGGAAGGCAAGGTCGACGAGCCAAATCGGGACCGAAACAGATGGTGTAAACGCCAGTCCAAAAGTGCGGCGGGTGCCGGTCCAATAGTGCGGCACCCTGTCTGTTAGTAATCCCACCGACGGTGGGCCGTCAACTCCTTCTTCCTAGTCTGTCTTCTCTGGTTTTCGGGATTGTTGCTTCTGGTGTTTGCGGGCTTCTTTAAGCCGGTAGCTATCCCCGTTGGCCTCGAGGATATGCACCCGGTGGGTCAGACGATCCAACAGGGCCCCGGTCAGACGCTCGCTGCCGAAGACCTCGGTCCAGGACTCGAACGGCAGGTTGGTCGTCACGATCAGGCTCAACCGCTCGTAACTGCGGCTGACAACCTCGAACAACAGCTCCGCGCCGGCTTTTGTGAACGGCACATACCCCAGTTCATCCAGCACCAGCAAGTGATGTCGCTCGATCTGGGTCAGTAGTTTTTGCAGGCCCCGTTCTTCACGCATCTCCAGCAGCTGCCTGACCAACTGCGTGACGGTCCAGAACCGGACCTTGCGGCCCTGGGCACAGGCGGCAAAGGCTAACGCCGTGGCCAGATGTGTCTTGCCGGTGCCGCTGTTGCCGACGATCAGGACGTTTTCGTGATCGGTGATGTACTGCCCCCGCATCAACTCGCGAACCAGGGTCTCGTTGATCGATGGCTGGCTGTCGAACGCGAACGTATCGAGAGTCTTGACCACCGGGAAGCAGGCTGCTCTGAGCCTGCGGTCAGCGGCACGAAGTTCACGATCCAGCAACTCCCGCTCGGTCAGCCGCAGCAGGTACGACGCATAGTCGGCCTTGTCCGCAGTGCAAGCCGCCGCCACCGACCCGTACTCCCTGAGTATGGTCGGCAGCCGGAGTGCCTTGAGGTGATGTTCCAGCAGCACGGTGGCTTTCTGGTCGGTCATGACGTCACCTCCAGCAGCTCCGAGTAGGTCTGGACCTTGGGCTGAGCCACCGTGACGGCTTTGAGCTGTGGCCTGTTGTCCAGGATGAATGTCCCCGGCTCGGTATCCCGGTCCGGATACAGATACATGCCGATCACATCGGGCGCGGTCACGCCGACAGACAGGGCCTTCTCGACGGCCGTCGCCACACGCTTGACCGAATGCTTCTCCAGCAGCCGCAGGACCGCGATGTAGTCCTTGGTCCCCTGACGTCCGTGTTCGTTCTCCAGGCGGCGTCTGAGGATGGCGAAGCTATCCGGCAACTGTAGATCCTGCAGAGGCAACCCGTGGTCCAGGGCGCCCGGCTTGTGCTTGAGCAACGGCAGGTAATGTCGCGGCTCGTACACGGTCTCGCCTTTGCCCCACAGGCGTCCGTGAGTGGCAATCCGCTCGTTGCCACGGCAAATCTCCACTCGATCCCAGTAGCCTTTGACGGTCAGTTCGTGGTGGGCGTATCTGACCGGAACCGAATAATCATTGCAGCGGAAACGGGCCACAGATAATGAACTGGCCCGGGTGGTTGTTTTGCGGCAGGCATCGAACGGGGCCGTCGGCAAGGGCAGAAAGGCCGCCCGATCATCGTCGAGGAGCTCGATTTTGGTCAGACTCTGGCCTCGGGGCCGACGAGCCAGGTCTCCTTGGCAGCGCTCCAACAAATAGGCGTTCAGCTCGTCATAATCGGCCACCACCGGAACCGGAACCATGAAGTTGCGCCTGGCGTACTTGCCGGTTCCCTCGACGACGCCCTTCTCGTTGGGTCGGCGAACGGTGCAGAAATGGTGGTCGAAGAGATAGTGACTGGCCAGCTCCAGGAAACCATCGGTCAGCTTGCGTTGGTGAGCACCGATGATCGCCCTGACCGCCACCCGACTGTTGTCGTAGCTGATCCGACTGGGGACGCCGCCAAAGAAGGCAAAGGCACGGACATGTCCTTCCCAGAAACTCTCGGTACACTCCCTGGGGGTGCACATCATGAAAAAGGCGTCGCTGTGTGGCAAGGCGATCAGGAAGATGGCGACCTTTTTCAGGCGGCCACCCATCTTGACCAAGGCGAAAAAATAGTCCACCTGGCCTTCGCCGGGCCGGTGGGCCAGGGGCATGAACACTTCCCGGTTGGTCCGTTTAAGCTCGGCGACAACCTCTTTGACGCCGCTGTAGCCCCCGGTGTAGCCCTGTTCCTGCAGGCGTTCGAATATCCGCTTGGCGGTGTGCCGCTGCTTCTTCGGCATCTGTTTGTCCCGCACCAGGATCTTCTGGATGACGTCCACGTAGGGGCCGAGCTTCGGCTTTTGCCGCAGCTTCTGCATCTGGTACCCGGGTGGTGAACTCTTGCTGAGAATCTTCTCCAGGGTGGTCCAATGCATCCCTGTCTCACGCAAAATCTGACGCTTGCTGACACCTTCGATCAAGACTCGGCGGCGAATATCGGTCCATTGCTGCATATCTCTGTACACCTCCATGCCTCCGGAAGATCAGGGCCTGAATAGTCGAATCGGGTGATCCGTCTAATCTGGCTGTCTTCTCAGTGGCGGCAAGGGGTGCCGCGGTTTTGGACCGGCGCGAAAGGTGCCGCGGTTTTCGGCTGGCGTTTACAGACTATGCGATTGAAAACGGACCCCGGCTTGTCGAAGAGCATCCATCTTCACACGGAACCATCGCCTC
>JAQBFL010000081.1:0-2680 GCA_032123415.1 bacterium
GGCGCTTCCGGGTTTAGCGTGGGATTCTCTATTGATGAATGGCGCTGGGTTAGCCGGATCGAGTAGGCGGATCGGTTAAGCGTATCCGAGTAAGTGCCGCGGTTAAGGGTGAGTTTAAGTGTCCGAGGAAGTGTAAGGAGAGCGCGAAGCACACACTTGAACGCACTCTTCATCCCCACCCTTAAGTCGATATCTTGCGCGCGGGAGCGAAACGCTCGCGCAGGTCTTCGACGATCAGGTAGAGGGCGGGCATGAGCAGCAGGGTGATCGCGGTCGAGAGGACGATGCCAAACCCGAGCGAAAGCGCCATCGGAATCAGGAAGCGCGCCTGCACCGAGGTCTCGAAGATCATCGGCGCCAGCCCGAGGAAGGTCGTCGCCGAGGTCAGCAGCACGGGCCTGAAACGGCGCGCCGGCGCGCGCTCGATGGCCTCCCGCGCGGAGGCGCCCTCGCGGCGGTAGGTGTTGGCCGTGTCGACGAGCAGGATGCCGTCGTTGATCACCACGCCCGAAAGCGCCACCAGCCCCATGATGCTCGGGAAACTCAGGTCGTAACCCATCACGATATGCCCCAGCAGCGCCCCAATCATCCCGAATGGAATCGCCACCAATACGACCAGCGCCTGCGCGTAGCTCTTGAACGGAACCGCCAGCATCGCAAAAAGGCCGAAGAGCACCATGATGAAGCCGCTGCGCAGGCCAGCAAAGGACTCCCGCTGCTCGCGCTGCTCGCCCTCGAAGGAGTAGCCCAGGCCGGGAAACTCGGCGAGGAGGGTCGGAAGCACGTCCCGCGTCAAGCTTTCGATAACTTTGGTGGCATGCGTGCGCTGTTCGTCGATGTCGGCCGTGACGTTCAACACCTGCACGCCGTCCACGCGCTTGATCTCCTGGTATGCCCTGCTCCGCCGCACCTCCGCCGCCTGCAACAGCGGCACCTCGCCGCCTTGCGGCGTGCGTATGACAATGCGCTCAATATCGTTCTCCGTCAGGCGCTCGTTCTTCGGCAGCCGGACGAACACCTTCAACTCGTCCGGTCCGCGTTGTTGCCGCCGGGACTCCACGCCGTAGAAGGCATACCGCAATTGCCGCGCCAGGTCGCTCGCGGTCACGCCGAGGGACTGCGCCTCGGCGCGCGTTTTCAGCACCAGCTCCGGCTTGCCGAGCTCGATGCCGTCTTCGATCTCGACCACGCCGTCGAACCGCTCCAGGGCGGCCGCCACGGCCACGGCGGCCTGTTCAAGCATGCGCTCATCGGCATGCGTCAGTTGCACGTCGATCGGCCGTCCCGCCGACGGACCGATGTTGAAGCGGAAGGAGAGGGACTCCAGCCCCGGCAAAGCCCCGACCCGCTCTCGCCACAGCCGGGTGAATTCGGCGGCCGGGATCTCGCGCGCGCCCAGGGGAACCAGATTCACATCGACCGAGGTGAGATGGCTTGCTCCCGCGTTGGCGGATCTGCTGAACGGACTGAAACCCTGCCCGTGCGAACCGAGCGTCGAGTAGACGCCCTCGACGATCTCCGCTCCGCCGTGCTCGGCCGCAACGGCCCACGCCGCTTCGCGGAGGATCTTCTCGACCGCCCTGGTCTCGGCGAAGGGCGCGCCGTAGGTCAGCACGGCGGATGCCGTCACCCGGTCACTTTCGACCTTGGGAAAGAACGTGAACCCGGTTCGGCCGCCGCGGACCCAGCCCACGGCCAGGATCAGCAGGGCCAGCCCGAAGGCCATGGTCTCGTAGCGATGATCGAGGACCCGCCGGATAAACGGCTCGAAGCGGCGCTCGACAAATCGTTCGAGGCCCCGCCCCATCAGCTCCTGCGGCTTCTCCAAAGCACGCCAAACGGGGCCCTCGGCCTTCACGCGGCCGTGCGCCAGGTGCGCCGGCAGGATCACCAACGCTTCCACCAGCGACGCCGCGAAGATCACACTGATGACGATGGGGATATTGCGCCATATCTGGCCCATGGTCCCGGGGATGAACAACAGCGGCAGAAACGCCAGAATGTTCGTGAGCACCGCGAACACCACCGGCCCCGAGACCGCGTGCACGCCATCCACGGCGGCCTGCAGGTGCGTCTTGCCGCGTTGCCGCTCGTAGTACACGCTCTCGCCCACGACAATGGCGTCGTCGACGACGATGCCAACCGCGATGATGAACGCGAACAGCGAGATCATGTTGATCGACACGTCGAAATAGGGCAGAAACAGCAGGCACCCGAGAAAGGAAACGGGGACGCCCATCATCACCCAGAACGCGAGCCGCACTTCGAGGAACAGGCCCAGGAGAATCATGACCAGCGCCAACCCCAGGCCCGCATTGCGGAGCAGTAGTTGCAGCCGGTCCCGATAGACCTCGGAACGATCTCCCACGATCGCCAGGCCCACGTCCTCGGGCAGCCGTGCCCGCAAGGTCTCCATGCGCCAGCGCACGGCGCGGGCCACGCCGACCGGGTCTTCGTTCCCGACCTGGTACACCACGACGCTCGCGGCGCGCTTGCCGTTGTAGGTCGTCTCGCGGTCTTCATCCGCGAAGGCGTCTTCGATGGTCGCGATGTCCCCGAGCTTCACGACCATCCCGTCCGGCCGGGTCAGGACCGGTATGTCCGCATACTCGGCCCCGAGCCGCCGCCTCTCGTCGGTGCGGATGAGGATCTCGCCCGCGTCGGTCTTGACACCGCCGCC
>JAQBFL010000082.1:0-2534 GCA_032123415.1 bacterium
GGTTGCTATGACCTGCTCGCCTCCGAGGCGCGCCTGGCGAGCTTCCTGCTCGTGGCCGGCGAGCAGGCCCCCCCGGAGCATTGGTTCGCGCTGGGCAGGCTTCTGACCGGCCGCGACGGCGCGGCGACGCTGATCTCCTGGAGCGGGTCGATGTTCGAGTATCTGATGCCGGCGCTGCTGATGCCCCATTATCGCGGCACGCTGCTGGACCGCACCTGCCGCGCGGCCATCGCACGCCAGATACGTTATGGCCACCGCCGCCATGTTCCCTGGGGAATCTCCGAATCGTGCTACAACGCCCGCGACGTGCGGCACATCTACCAGTACCGCGCCTTCGGCGTGCCGGGTCTCGGACTGCAGCGCGGCCTGGCGGGCGATCTGGTCGTGGCGCCCTACGCCACGATGCTGGCGCTGCCTTTCGCGCCGCGCGAGGCCTGCGAGAACCTGCGGCGCCTGGCTACGCGCGAGGAGGCCCGCGGACGATACGGGATGTATGAAGCCGTGGATTACACGACCAAGCGCCTGCCGCGCGGCCACACGCGCGCGGTGGTGCGGGCTTTCATGACGCATCACCAGGGCATGGGGCTGGTCGCGTTGGGCAACGTGCTGCTGGGCGCGCCGGCCGTCCGCCGCTTCATGGCCGACCCGGCCGTGCGCGCGACGGAGCTGCTCTTGCAGGAACGCGTGCCCCAGGCCGCGCCCACGCTGCAGCCCCACGAACGCGAGGCCCGCGCCGCCGTGGAACCCGCGGAAACCGAACAGGGGGGCCTTGATGCGCGTCTTCCCCGATCCCTTCACGCCAACGCCCGAGGTTCATCTGCTCTCCAACGGCAACTACCATGTCATGGTCACTCACGGCGGCGGGGGATACAGCCGCTGGCGCGATCTGGCCCTTACGCGCTGGCGCGAAGACATGGTCCGCGATCACTGGGGGTCCTTCGTCTACCTTAGAGACGTGGAGACCGCCGAGTTCTGGTCCGCCGCCTTTCAGCCGACCTGCCGCACGGGCGAACACTACGAGGCCATCTTTACCCAGGGCCGGGCCGAAGTGCGCCGGCGGGATCACAAAATCGAAACCCACTCGGAGATCTGCGTGTCTCCCGAGGACGACGTCGAGATTCGCCGGTTGACGATGACTAACTTTGCAAGTCAGGCCCGGCGCATCGAGGTCACGAGCTACGCCGAGGTCGTGCTGGCGCCCCAGAACGCCGATATGGCCCATCCCGTCTTCGATAAGCTGTTTGTGCGGACCGAGGTGCTTGCCGACAGACAGGCACTGCTGTGCACGCGCCGCGGACGGTCGCCGACGGACGGCACGCCGTGGATGTTCCACGCGATCGTCGCGCCGGGCGCCACCGAGCCGCCTTCGTTCGAGACGGACCGCGCGCGTTTCCTGGGGCGGGGGCGAACGACGGCGAACCCGGCGGCCATGGACGCGCCCGCCGGTCGGTCGCTGCCGCTGAGCGGCGCGGCGGGGGCGCCGGACCCGATTGCGGCGGCGCGGCAGGTTGTGGAGATCGTGCCCGACCGCGCCGGCGTGGTCTTCCTCGTCACAGGTGTTGCCGAGACCCGCGAGGCGGCGCTGGCGCTGGTCGACAAGTACCACGACCGCCATTTTGTGGACCGCGCCTTCGACATGGCATGGTCTCACAGCCAGATCGTCTTGCGGCAGATCAACGTCACGGAGGCCGAAACGCAGATGTTCGGCCGGCTGGCGGGTGCGATGCTGTTCGCGCATGCGCTTCACCGGGCGCAGCCCGGCGTCATCGCGCGCAATAGCCTCGGTCCGCCGGACCTGTGGCGTTTCGGCATATCCGGCGACCTGCCGATCCTGCTCCTGCGCATCGGCGACCTGCAGCGGTTGGACCGGTTGCACGATGCGTTGCGCGCCCACGCCTACTGGCGCCTGAAGGGGCTGGCTACCGACCTGGTCATCCTCAACGAGGACTTCTCGGGATACCGGGCCACGCTCAACGATCGGATCGTGGAGACTGTCGCGGCCGGGCCCGACGCGGGCCTGCTCGATAAGCCCGGCGGCGTGTTCATCCGGCGCGTGGAGAACCTGTCCGAGGAGGACCGCGTCCTGCTGCAGGCCGCGGCGCGGGTCGTGCTGCCGGATACGGCCGAAACCCTTCAGGAGCAGTTGGACCACCGTGTTCCGCCGCGCCGCCTTCCGCCGCCGTTCCGTGCCGTGCGCGCGGAGAGCGGCCGAAAAGCCGCCGCGCCGTTACCCCCGCGCGAACGGATCTTCTCGAACGGCCTGGGGGGCTTCACACCGGACGGACGCGAGTACGTCGTCACCCTGGAACCGGGCCAGACCACGCCCGCGCCGTGGGTGAACGTGATCGCCGGCCCGCACCTGGGCACGGTCGTCAGCGAAAGCGGCGGCATGTACACCTGGGCCGTCAATGCGCACGAGTTCCGCATCACGCCGTGGCACAACGATCCGGTCACGGACGCCTCGGGCGAGGCGTTCTACCTGCGCGATGAAGAGACCGGACGGTTCTGGTCGACGGCGCCGCTGCCGGCGCCGG
>JAQBFL010000083.1:0-3002 GCA_032123415.1 bacterium
CGCGCTCGACTCCCCGCCATGGTCCTTCATGCGACTCGTAGCCGGAGCAGCTTGCTGGTTTCGGTGGTTTCGTGGTCGGACCACGGTTACTCCGCACCTGACCGGCACTTAGCCCCGATAGAGCACCCACATGCCGTGTAAGTATTCGGTGAACCCACCCCTGATTGTGCTGGACACAGAGCGGCCGCTCCGATACGATGCCGCGGCATGGGGAATGATTCGTGGTCTACGAGCACGGACGATCTGAGGGATCTGCGGATCCAGGCCGGTTACTACCGGGCGATGCACGCCCGCGCCGTGGCGCGGGAAGCGGACCTCGCGCGCGAGCTGCAGGCGACGAAGGCGACGGTGCGCGAGCGCGAGGCGACGATCCGCGAGCGCGAGGGCGTCATCGCCGAGCGCGATGGCCAGATCGAGGCGCTCAAGGCGCGGATCGCGTGGCTGGAGAAGAAGGTGTTCGGGAGGAGCACCGAAGCGACCGGGACCCGGCCGGCCAGCGAGTCGGCGAGTGGTTCGTCTGCGGCAGGTGTGGATGCGACGGGCTCCGCAGGAGCATCCGACGGATGTGCTCCTGAGGCGCCACGCCGGCGCGGACAGCAGCCAGGCGCCCCAGGTCACGGCCGCAGGCCGCGGGTGGAGCTGCCGGCGGTGGTGTGCGATCACCCGCTACCCGGCGGTGTTCCGTTCTGCCCGCGATGCGGGAAGCCCTACCACCCGTTCGGGACCGAGGACTCCGAAGAGATCGAATACACAGTGCGGGTCTACCGTCGCGTGCACAAGCGGGCGCGCTACGCGCAGACCTGCGACTGCTCTCAGCCGCCGGCGGTAATCACCGCCCCGGTGGTGCCGAAGGCCATCCCGAAGGGGATGCTCGGCATCTCGCTCTGGGTGCACATACTGCTGGAGAAGTACCTGTTCCAGCGACCGCTCAACCGGGTGCTGTCGGCGCTCGAGCTCGAACGCCTCACAATGCCGCAGGGCACGGTCACCGACGGTCTCGCGCGGATCGGCGATCTGCTGCGCCCGGTGTATTGCCGCCTCCTCGAGCGCGTCCGCGGTGCGTCGCGATGGAAGATGGACGAGACGCGCTGGAGCGTGTTCGTGGAGATCGAGGGGAAGACGGGCCACCGCTGGTGGCTGTGGGTGGTGATCACCGACGACGCGGTGGTGTACCTGCTCGAGCCCACGCGCTCGGGCGACGTGCCGAAGAACGTTCTCGGCGACGATCCGGAGGGCTTGCTCCTGGTCGACCGCTACGTGGTGTACCAGTACCTGGGGCCGCGATTGCTGGTCGCCTTCTGCTGGAGCCACATCAGGCGCGACTTCGTCGAGGCGGGCGAGGCGTACGAGTACCTCGAGGCGTGGGCCGGCGTGTGGGTCGAGCGGATCAACCGGCTGTTCGATCTCAACAAGAAGCGCGTCGCCGTGCGCGGCGACCCGGGCGCCTTCGCCGTCAAGGACGCAGCGGTCCGCGAGGCGGTGGCGGTTATCGAACAGGAGCGCGACCGGGAACTCGCGACGAACAACCTGCACCGCGCGGCGCGCAAGGTGCTGGACAGCCTCGTGAACCACTGGACGGGCGCGACGCTGTTCGTCGACCATCCCGAGATTCCGATGGACAACAACGAGTCGGAGCGCATGCTGCGCAACCCGGCGATGGGGCGGAAGAATTACTTCGGGTGCGGGTCGCTGTGGAGCGGCGAACTGACATCGTCGTGCTTCTCGATCTTTCAGACGCTTCTGAAGAACGACATCGATCCGAAGAAGTGGCTCACCGCATATCTCGACGCCTGCGCGCGCGCCGGCGGGAAGGTCCCCGACGATGTCGATGCGTTCTTGCCGTGGAACATGTCAGAAGAGAGGAAGCGAGAATGGCGCTACCCGAGCCGTCTGCCGCGGACGCCGCCGCGGTCCGATACTGCGGTCGGGAGTTTGCCGCTGCCGAACTCGCACGCATCCGCGAGCTGATCGCCTCCGAGCCGGAGTCCAACCGCGCGCGGCTCTCCCGGCGCGTCTGCGAAATCCTCCCGTGGCGCCGGCCGGACGGCCGCCTCAAGGACATGTCCTGCCGCGTGGCGATGCTGCGCATGGCGCGCGACGGGCTGATCACGCTGCCCCCGCCCGAGAAGGGCAACGGCAACGGCCGCAACAGGCCGCGCATCACCAGCGCGTCGGATCCACGCGAGCCGGTGACCCTCGCATCGCGCGAGCTGCATCAGATCGTCCTCACGCCCTTGACCCGCAAGGACGACGACTCGCCGCTCTGGAACGAACTCGTCCAGCGCTATCACTACCTGGGATACAAGCCGCTGCCGGGCGAGCAGATCCGCTACCTCGTTCGCTCGGGCGACGACGTGATCGCAGCCCTCGGCTTCGGCGCGGCGGCATGGAAGGTCGCGCCGCGCGACGAGTTCATCGGTTGGACGGCGGACCAGCGCCGAGGCAATCTCCGGCTCATAGTCAACAATGCGCGCTTCCTCATCCTCCCGTGGGTGAACACGCCGAATCTCGCCTCATGCATCCTCGCCCGCGCGGCACGACAACTCTCGCACGACTGGCGCGCGCGCTACGGCCACGCGCCGCTGCTCTTGGAGACCTTCGTCGAGCGCGACCGCTTCCGCGGAACCTGCTACCGCGCCGCGAACTGGATCCACGTCGGCGCGACCAAAGGACGCGGCAAGCTCGATGTCCACACACGCTACCCCGTGCCCGTGAAGGAGATCTTCCTCTATCCACTCCACAAGCACTTTCGCCGTGAGCTGTGCGCTGCCGCGCCGTGATCGGGCGCGGGGTGGGTTTACCGAATGTTTACCGCAACACATCTTTCTGGGGCAGTAACGTGAGTTGGAGACTCACCGAATCTGTTATACATATGCAGCATAGCGACAGGCACGTGTTGGAGTTCCGAATTGCACGGATCGCTGCTCACTGAAGAGCGAGTCCGATGCATGCGCTCCAGCATAGATGGACGCGGGAAGCTTCGCGGCGGGGAACAACGTGAG
>JAQBFL010000084.1:0-7226 GCA_032123415.1 bacterium
CCAGTTCGGCGTGCAGACCATGGTCGAGCGCTACGGTGCGTTCTTTCGCGCCCCGCCGTCCGATGACGGCCGCAAGAGCACGAGCGGCACGTATGAGCTGCACGCGCTCGCCGAGAACGAGACCATCGCGCGGCTGGCGACCGGCGTGCGCCGGATCACGCTGCCGGACGAACACAACCACGTCGCGCTCTACCGCCGCCTGGCCGACGAGGTCAAGAATCACAGCTATGCCGAGGACGCGCTGAATCGACTGGCCCAGATCTTCGAGAATCGCCGCCAGTACGACAAGGCCGCGGCTGCGTGGCAGGAGAGCATTCTGCGCCACGGGCCGGGCGGCGACAACTGGAAGCGCAAGCGCCAGGATCAGATCGTAGGAAACTGGTGCCGCTTCGACGGAACGATGACCCAGCCGGCCGGAGACGCCGCCACGGTCGGGTTCGTGTTCCGCAACGGCAGGAAGGCCTCGTTCACCGCCGAGCGCATCAAGGTCAAGGAACTGCTGGACGATATCCGCGGCCACATCAAGAGCAACCCGCGGAAACTGGACTGGGAGCGGGTGCAACTGGGCGACATCGGCTACAGTCTCGTGCAAGGCGACCGGGGTCGCTACGTGGGCGAGGTGGCCGCCGAGTGGGACCTGGCGCTGGAACCGCGCGAGAAGCACTGGGACCGCCGCATCGACGTGGTCACGCCGCTCAAGCAACCCGGAGCCTATCTCGTGACCGCACGCATGGCCGACGGGAACGTCAGTCATGTGGTCGTCTGGGTCGCGGACACCGTCATCGCAAAGAAAAACCTCGACCAGGGCGTTTGGTACTTCGTGGCCGATGCCGTCACGGGCAAACCGCTTCCCGGCGTGAACCTGGACTTCTTCGGCTATCGCATGGATTGGAAGAACAACCGGAACGACATCCAGACCACGCGCTTCGCCCTCTTCAGCGATGCCGACGGCCAGGTCAAGCCCGCGCCCAAGGACCTGGAAGCCAATATGAACTGGTTGGTTGCGGCCACGGACGAGGCGTCCGGCCGCTTTGCGTTCCTCGGGTTCTCGTCGGTCTGGTACGCGCAACGCCACGACGCCGAGTACAACGAAACCAAGGTGTTCGCCATCACCGATCGGCCCGTTTACCGTCCGGGACAGAAGGTGCTGTTCAAGTTCTGGATCGGCCAGGCCAAGTATGACCAGAAGGACGAGTCCGTCTTTGCCGGGCAGTCGTTCGTCGTGCGCATCCATGACGCGCGGGGCGAGCAGGTCCACGAGGCGACGCTCAAAGCCGATGCCTTTGGCGGCGTCGCGGGCGAGCTGGAGCTGGGCGGCGACGCGGCGCTGGGCGTGTACGGGATGAGCGTCATCGCGGCCGGCGGCAACCACGTTGGCGGCGGAAACTTCCGCGTGGAAGAGTACAAGAAGCCGGAGTTCGAGGTTTCGGTGTCGGGGCCGGATGCGCCCGTGGAACTGGGCGATCCCGTGCAAGCCGTGGTCAAGGCGAAGTACTTCTTCGGGGCGCCGGTGGCCAAGGGCACGGTCAAGATCAAGGTGCTGCGCCATACCCATGACAGCCAGTGGTACCCGCCCATGCCGTGGGACTGGTTCTACGGTCCCGGCTATGGCTGGTTCTGGCACGACTACGTGTGGTATCCCGGCTGGCGCGAGTGGGGCTGCGCGCGTCCATGGCCGTGGTGGTGGCCGCGCGGCGGCGAGCCGCCCGAGCTGGTGAGCGAGCGGGAAGTCGAACTGCGCGAGGACGGAACCGTCGAGCTGACCATCGACACCTCCTTCGCGAAGGCGGCGCACGGCGACACGGACCACCGTTACGAGATCACGGCCGAGGTGACGGATGCCTCGCGGCGCACGATCGTGGGGCAGGGCAAGGTGGTCGTGGCCCGGCAGCCGTTCAAGACCCACGTCTGGACGGATCGTGGGCACTACCGCGTCGGCGACGTCATGCGCGCCACGGTGGCGACGCGTACGGCGGACGGCAAGCCCGTGGCGGGCGCGGGCACGCTGACGCTGCACCGTGTGACCTACAAGGACGGCAAGCCCAAGGAGCGCGTGGCGCAGCGGTGGCGGATTGCGGTCGATGAAGAGGGGACGGTCTCGCAGCAGTTGACCGCGTCCGAGCCGGGGCAGTACCGGCTGGCGTGCGTGGTGAAGGACGCGGCGGGGCACGCCATCGAGGGCGCGGTCATGCTGGTCGTGCGGGGCGGGGGCTTCGACGGCGGCGAGTTCCGGTTCAATGCGCTCGAGCTCACGCCGGAGAAAGCCGAGTACGCGCCGGGCGAACGCGTGCGGCTGATGATCAACACCGACAAGCGGGAGGGAACCGTGGCGCTGTTCGTGCGGCCGGCCAACGGGGTCTATCTGCCGCCGGAGATTCTACGCCTGAACGGAAAGAGCACGGTGCACGAGATCGAGGTGTCGATGAAGGACATGCCCAACTTCTTCATCGAGGCGTTGACGATCGCCGACGGGCGGGTCTACACCGAGACGCGGGAGATCGTCGTGCCGCCGGAGAAGCGCGTGCTCAACCTGGAGGTGGCGTCATCGGCCCCGCGCTACCAGCCGGGCGGCAAGGCGCGCGTCACGCTCAAGCTCACGGACTTCGCCGGGAAGCCGTTTGTGGGCTCGACCGTGGTCACGGTCTATGACAAGGCGCTGGAGTACATCTCCGGCGGCTCCAACGTGAGCGACATCCGCGAGTTCTTCTGGAAGTGGCGGCGTCATCACCAGCCGCAGACCGAGGACAGCATCTCGACGGGATTCTCGAACGTGACGCCGAAGGGCAAGGACGGCATGGCGGCCATCGGCGTGTTCGGGGCCTCGCTGGCGGACGATGCGGAGGGTTTCGCGGGGGAGAAAGCAGTGCGCGTCACGAAGTCGGGAGGGATTGGCAGAAGCTTGGCGCGTCGTGATCGCGCGGGTGCGATGCCGATGGCCCCGATGGCGTTGGCGGCGGCCGCACAGGTGGACGGCATGGATATGGAAGTCAACGGGATGGCGTTCTCCAAGTCGGACGCGGTGGCGATGGATCGTTTGGAGGAGGACGGCGCGGCGGGCGGCTCGGCCGAGCCGGCGGCGGCCATGGTGCAGCCGACCGTGCGGTCCACCTTTGCCGACCTGGTGTTCTGGACGGCGGCCTTGGAGACGGACACCAACGGGCTGGCCGAGGTCGAGCTCGATATGCCCGAGAACCTGACGACGTGGAAGATCAAGAGCTGGGCCATGGGCCAGGGCACGCGGGTGGGGCAGGGGGAGACGGAAGTCATCACGAGCAAGAACGTGATCATCCGCCTGCAGGCGCCGCGCTTTTTTGTCGAGAAGGACGAAGTGGTCCTGTCGGCCGTGGTGCACAACTACCTCGCGTCCGCGAAAGACTGCGCCGTCTCGCTGGAACTGGGCGGGGAGACGCTGGAACTGCTCGATGCCGCGGGGCGGGAGCGGCGTGTGCGCATCGAGGCGGGCGGCGAGTCGCGCGTGGACTGGCGCGTGCGCGTGCTGCGCGAGGGCGATGCGGTCGTGACCATGGCCGCGCTGACGGACGAAGAGTCCGACGCGATGAAGATGAACTTCCCTGTGTACGTGCATGGCATGCTCAAGATGGAATCCTTCAGCGGCGCGATCCGCCCCGACGGCGAGCGCGGGCGGGTGACGTTCCGCGTCCCGGCCGAGCGGCGGCCCGAGCAGTCGCGGCTGGAGGTGCGCTTCTCGCCCACGCTGGCCGGGGCGATGGTGGACGCGCTGCCGTACCTGGTCGAGTACCCGTACGGTTGCACCGAACAGACGCTGAGCCGCTTCCTGCCGACGGTTCTGACGCAGAAGGCCCTGCGCGAGCTGGGACTGGACCTGGCCGCCATTCGTGACAAGCAGACCAACCTCAATGCGCAGGAGATCGGCGACGGCCGCGCGCGCGCGACGCAGTGGAAGCGGTGGGACCGCAACCCCGTCTTCGACGAGGAGGTCGTGCGTGACATGGTGCGCGACGGTTTGAAGCGGCTGACGGAGATGCAGTGCTCCGATGGCGGGTGGGGGTGGTTCTCCGGCTGGGGCGAGAAGTCCTATCCGCACACCACGGCCTACGTGGTGCATGGGTTGCAGGTGGCGCGCGCGAACGACGTGGCGATCGTGCCCGGCGTGCTGGAGAACGGCATCCGCTGGCTGGCGCGCCACCAGAAGGAGCAGGTCCGCATGATCCAGAACGCGGAAAAACAGACCAGGCCCTGGAAGACGCGGGCTGACGATCTGGACGCGTTCGTGTTCATGGTGCTGGTCGAAGCCGACGAGCTGGACACGGCGATGCGCGACTTCCTGTACCGCGACCGCAACGACCTCTCGGTCTACGCGAAGGCCATGGCGGCCATCGGCATGCACACGATCGGGCAGACCGAGAAACGCGACATGCTGCGGCGCAATATCGAACAGTTCCTGAAGCTCGACGACGAGAACCAGACCGCCTGGCTGGAACTCGGCAACCAGGGGTACTGGTGGAACTGGTACGGGAGCGAAATCGAGGCGCATGCCTACTACCTCAAGCTGCTCAACCGCGTGGCGCCAGGCAGCGAGACCGCCGCGCGGCTCGTCAAGTATCTCCTCAACAACCGCAAGCATGCGACGTACTGGAATTCCACGCGTGACACGGCGGTCTGCATCGAGGCCATGGCCGAGTACCTCAAAGCGTCGGGCGAGGACAGGCCGGACATGACGGTCGAACTCTATCTCGACGGCCGGAAGCACAAGGAAGTGCGCATCACGCCGGAGGTTCTGTTCCAGTTCGACAACCGGCTCGTGTTGGAAGGCGATGCGATCGAGACCGGCGAACACACGCTGGAGATCGTGCGCAAGGGCAAGGGGCCGTTGTATTACAACGCGTACCTCACGAACTTCACGCTGGAGGACTTCATCGGCAAGGCCGGCCTGGAGGTCAAGGTCGAGCGCGCCGTCTACCGGCTCGACCGCGAGGACAAGACCGTGCAGGTCGTCGGCGCGCGCGGGCAGGCCGTGGGGCAGAAGGTCGAGAAGTACAACCGCGTGAAGCTGGAGAACGATGCCGTGCTCAAGAGCGGCGACCTCGTGGAGGTCGAACTCACGATCGAGAGCAAGAACGATTACGAGTACCTGGTGTTCGAGGACTTCAAGGCGGCCGGTTTCGAGGCCGTGGACGCGCGCAGCGGTTACACGGGCAACGACATGGGGGCCTACGTCGAGTTCCGGGACGAGCGCGTGGCGTTCTTCGTGCGGCAACTGGCGCGCGGGAAGCACAGCGTGGCGTATCGTCTGCGGGCGGAGATTCCGGGGCGGTTCAGCGCGCTGCCCGCGCGTGGGTACGCCATGTATGCGCCGGAGCTGAAAGGCAACTCCGACGAGATCAAGCTGCGGATCGAGGACTGATGGGGAGGGGACACTGCCCTCCTGCCGCAGTTGAAGAGACATCGCCAGACGTCGGATCTTTCATCGAGAAGCTAGTCCGACCATGTTCCGAGTGGAAAGCACATGCATGGCCCGCGCGGGGCGTGTCGTTACGCGAGGATCATGCGCGATTCGGGCGATTTCGGGCTTGCAGCGAGGGATGGCGTTCGGATAAAGTGGCAGTTTGATGCGGAATGAAAACGGTGCCTCCCTGCCTTGGGGCCGGGATTGCAGGCGGCCGGAAGACGAGTACGGGAAACGGTAATGGAACAACAAGTGCTACAGAAGAAACGCGTGGACTTCGATCTGTCCCAGTTCGGCGGAGACGGACGGGACGCCATGGCGCGGATGTACGAAGAGACCCTCAAGGACTTTGTCGAGGGTTCGATCGTGCAGGGGCGCGTCATCGAGGTTCGCAACAACGAGGTGCTGGTCGACATCGGCTACAAGTCCGAGGGAATGATCCCGGCCAGCGAGTTCAGGGACATTTCCGAAGTCAAGGTCGGCGATGTACTCAACGTGCTGCTGGCGTCCATCGAGGACGACGACGGCATGGTCGTGCTCAGCAAAGAGCGCGCCGACCAGCAGTTGCGCTGGGAGCGCATGGTGGAAACCCATAGCGAGGGCGCGATCACCAAGGGCATTGTCCGTTCGCGCGTGCGCGGCGGCCTGATTGTAGACATCGACGGCGTCGACGCCTTCCTGCCGGGGTCGCAGATCGACGTCTCGCCGGTCCGCAACACAGATATCTACCTCGGTCAGGAGATCGAGTGCAAGGTCATCAAGATCAGCGCCGAGCGCAAGAACATCATTATCTCGCGCCGCGAACTGATCGAGGAACAGCTCCGCGTCAAGAAGCGCGATCTGCTGACCTCCATCGAAGTCGGTCAGCGCCGCAAGGGCAAGGTCAAGAACATCACCGATTTCGGCGTGTTCGTGGACCTGGTAGGGCTGGACGGCCTGTTGCATATCACGGACATGAGTTGGGGCCGCATCCGCCACCCGTCGGACATGGTGTCGGTGGGCGATGAGCTCGAGGTCGTGATTCTGGACGTGGACTTCGAGAAGGAGCGCGTCTCTCTCGGTCTGAAGCAGCGCACGTCGAACCCGTGGGCCGACATCGAGACGAAGTACCCCGTGGGCAGCCGCCTGCGCGGCAAGGTCGTCAACCTCGTGCCGTATGGCGCGTTTGTCGAGCTGGAAGTGGGCGTGGAGGGACTGGTGCACGTCTCCGAAATTTCCTGGACCAAGCGGATCGCCCGTGCGTCCGACGTGCTCAACGTCGGCGACGAGGTGGACGTGATGGTGCTGGGGGTCAACAAGGAAGACCAGAAGATCGCTTTGGGCATCCGGCAGACCGAAGCCAACCCGTGGGACACGGTGCGCGACCGTTACCCGGTGGGTTCGCGCGTGACGGGCAAGGTCCGCAACTTCACGTCGTACGGGGCGTTCGTCGAACTGGAAGACGGCATCGACGGTATGATCCACGTTTCCGACATGTCGTGGACCCGCAAGGTCAACCACCCCTCGGAAGTTCTGCAGAAGAGCGAAGAGGTGGCGGCGATCGTGCTGGAAGTCGACAGCTCGAACAAGCGCATCAGCCTGGGCCTCAAGCAGGCGCAGGACGATCCTTGGAACTCGATCGCGGCGAAGTACCGCGTCGGGCAGGTTGTGACCGGCAAGGTCAGCAAGGTGGCTTCGTTCGGCGCGTTCGTGGAAATCGAAGAGGGCATCGACGGCCTCGTGCACATCTCGCAAATCAGCGACGTGCACGTGGAGAAGGTCAAGGATGTGCTCGACGTGGGCCAGGACGTCACGGCGC
>JAQBFL010000085.1:0-6546 GCA_032123415.1 bacterium
CGCCCGCCCGCACAACTTCAAGCCGCTCTACGAACTGGACCTCCCGCTGCGCCGACGCATCGAGCTGATCGCCCGCGAGGTCTATGGCGCCGACGGCGTGTCGTACTCCGACCGCGCTGACCAAGCCATTCGCGACGTCGAATCTCATCCCGAAACCGCGGGCTACGGCACGTGCATGGTCAAAACGCACCTGAGCCTCTCGCACGACCCCGACCTGAAGGGCCGCCCGCGCGGGTGGACGCTGCCGGTGCACGATCTCCTGATTTACCGCGGCGCGGGATTCGTCGTGCCGGTGGCCGGCCCCATCAAGCTGATGCCCGGCACGGGCTCCGCCCCGGCCTTCGCGCGCATTGACGTCGACACCGCGACCGGCAAGGTCACGGGTCTGTTCTGAACAGGGAGAAGACATGCAGCACCATATCGACAACCGAGTGTTCCATATCGAGATTCTCACCCCCAAGCAGAACGTCGAGGATCTCGACGCCGCGCTGGCGCAGTTCACGGACAAGTACAACAAGGTGATCGAGGCCGGATACATCGCGTGCATCACGGACAACCCCATGGGGATTCCCAGCTTCCAGGCGACCGACATTCTGGGCGAGCTCGGGCTGCCCGTGCATCCCGAACAACTGATGATCCACCTCAACACGTTTCACACGCGCGAGGAACTGGACGAGATTCTCGGCAAGGCCGCCGGCATGGGCGTGAAGTACCTGCTCACGATCTCCGGGGACGGCAGCGAGCGGCTGCCGAAGCTCTCGCCCGAGAGCCTCGGCGTGAAGACCAACGTTGTGACGTCGGTCGAACTGCTGACGTACATCCGCAAGGCGTATCCCGGTGTGTTTTCGTGCGGCGTGGCCTTCAATCCCTACGAGCCGCAGGACCATGAAATCGAGAAGATGGAGCGGAAGGTCGCGGCGGGCGCCGAATACATCGTGACCCAGCCGGTGATCGGCCGCGACGAACGCGTGCTCGGGCTCAAGCGCTTCGGGTTGCCGGTCGTGGTCGACGCATGGATGTCCAAGAAGCTGCACCTGCTCTCCGAATGCGTCGGCTACGAGATTCCCGAAGACACGCCCTACGACCCGATCGCCAACCTCCGGGAAATGCAGAGCGTGTACGATGGCTGCGGACTCTACCTTGCGCTATTGGGGTTCAAGACGCAGTATCCGCTGTTGAAGGAACTGTGGAAGTGATGGATCGGTTTTGAAGCGCCGGTTGGCACCGGGAGAAAGTCTGACATGAAGATCGAACGTTTCATCGGGGTTGGCGAAAACATTCATTGCACGCGCGTCTATAAGGTAGGTGGAGCGTTCTGCCGCGAGGTGGCGCCGGGGCGCCACGCCATCTGCTACCGGACCGCCGAGGGTCCGGCCGAACTTGCCGTGCCGGCCTTCTTTCTCGCGGGCGCCGACTGGCAGGCCGGCAAGGTCAAGCATTGCCAGGTGGCCATACGGCAGGGGCTGGAGGGCGACGCGAAGGGAAGAGCAGCGGGGCTCGACTATCTGCGCTATCTGGCGCGGGCGCAGGAAGCCTCCGGTGCGAGCTACCTGGACCTGAACGTGGACGAATACAGCACGGATATCGACGAACGTGTCCGGATCATGGACTGGCTGGTGAAGGTTGTTCAGGATGCGGTGGCGATTCCCGTCAGCGTCGACTCTTCGAACCAGGACATTCTCGAAGCCGGATTGAAGGCGGCCGACCCCGCGCGCGGACGGCCGATGGTCAATTCCGTCTCGCTCGAGCGCACGGACGCCATCGCCGTCGCCGCGCGCCACAACGCCGTGGTGATCGCCTCGGCCGCGGGCGAGGCGGGGCTGCCCTCCTCGCAGGAAGAGCGTATGTCGAACATCGGCCGCCTCATGACCATGCTGGGCGACGTTGGCCTGATGGGCGGCGCCGTGCATGTCGATCCTCTCGTGTTCCCGATCTCGACCGACAGCCGTAACGGCGCGCTGTTCCTGGAGACCGTGGACGAGGTGCGCCGACGGTACGGCGCGGACATTCACATCGTGGCGGGGCTGAGCAACGTCTCATTCGGCATGCCGAACCGCAAGCTCATCAACCAGGTGTTCGCGTGGCTGGCCGTACAGGCCGGCGCCGACGGCGGCATCGTCGACCCGCAACAGATCAATGCCGACCTGCTCAACGGCCTCGACCCCGACGCGGCCGACTTCCGGCTGGCCAAAGCGTTGCTGACCGGCGAGGACGAGTTCGGCATGGAATACATCGCCGCCGCCCGCGAGGGCCGGGTCTGAGGAAGGCCGGATAACAAGCCGCTCGCCCTCGCTCTTGCTCCGCCGCGTCCAGATCAGTTGTCGGAATGTTCGTCCAGTCGCTGCCCGACGATGTCCTGCATGCGGTCCACAACCCATTTGGCGCGTCGGCGCACGTCCCGTTGGGCCAGCATCGTGTAGCGCTGGTTGGCGTCTCCGCACACCGTGGCGATAGCCAAATCGACCATGACGGCGGTCGACACATCCTTGCCGATCACGGCGTCGATCCGCACCCCGTCGTTGGGCGAATTCAGAAACTGAGTGCGCATCAACGCCTCGATGCGTTGACGATAATCCCGAAGCGATCCCTCGTCCGTTGCGATCTCATCGATCGGCGCCACATGCACCATCCGGTAGGGCTCGTGGGCGAGTTCGCTCAGGATCCTGGCCCGGCACAGGCCCTGGAGCAAGACGATGTAACGACCGTCTTCGAGGCGTTGGTAATCGCGAACCTGCCCCAGGCACACGACCGGCCTCAGGGGCGGCGCCCCGGCCTGGTAATCCTCTTGAGTGACCACGCCATCGAAAAGCGCCATGGCGAGCATGCCCGCGGAGTCGATGGTGGCCGACAACATTTCGCGGTAGCGAGGTTCGAAGATGTGGAGAGGCAGGACGGACTGCGGCATCAGCACGCAATCCGCCATCGGGAAGACCGGGTACGGTCTCCTGAAATCTACGGTTACCAACTCGGTTGTCATGCCTTAACCTGTCTTTCGTCGCTTGTGCCAAGCCAACCGCATGTCTGACACACTACCGCTTGTGACATGTATTATACCATTCGCTCCTCCACAGTGCAATGGGGCCGTGCCGTCTCGCCGCATTTTGTTTTCTTTGTTTTATTTTGTTTTCTCGCCTTTCAACGCCAGCGCCTCACCGCCCGTTTCAAAGCGGACCATCGGCTGCGCCGCCGTCTGGTCAACATCGGGAAGGAAGTCGCGCGCTGAAGTCGTTAACTGTTATCTGTAGGACCGTCCCCGATTCGCGCCAAGGCCACTATACACCGGTCGCGTAGAGAAGCAAGGCTGAAACATGGTCCTTCGCGTATCAGTACAAGACCAATCAAGTGAAATTCAGCAACATCTATTCTGAAGGGCTGACCCCGATTCCCCCAGCGGGACGCCCCGCGAAGACCGGCGGCAGTCTGGCCGGGCCAGTCCTTACACCGCCGCGTCGTGGCCGGTGCGCGCCGAGGTGTAAATCGCGTCGAGGATCTTCTGCACGGCCACCGCCTGCCGCGCGGTCGCGCAGGGCTTGGCCTTCTTCAGCATGACGTCGATCCAGTTCGCGAACCGGTTGGTTCCGCTGTACGGGCCCTTGACGCCTTCAATTCTCGTGACCTCGTACTCGCCCGGGTTCTTGCCGAACTTGCAGAGCTGTGCCGGAAACGTCGTGACCCCCGCCTCGGTCCCGAACAACTCGACATTGTGCCGGTCTCCATTGTCCTGATGCTGTGCCCAGGAGACTTCAAGCTGAACGGTCGCTCCGTTCTTCATGCGGATCAGCGCCGCGGCGAAATCCTCGACCGTGAATACGGGCTTGCCCTGTGCGCGGTCGGACATTCCCCATCCGCCTTCGCCCAGCCCGCGATTTCCAAACACGGTCTGCGTCGTGGCGAACACGGACACGGGTTCGAAGTTGTTCATCAGGTACAGGCACAGATCGAGCACATGCACGCCGATGTCCAGCATGCAGCCGCCGCCGGCCATCTTCTTGTCCCCGAACCACGTACCCAGCTTCGGAATGCCGCTGCGGCGCATCCAGTAGGCCTTGGCATGGTAGATCTTGCCCAGCTCGCCGCGTTCGACCAGCGCCTTGACAGTCTGAGCCTCCTCGGAGAAACGCTGGTTCATTCCCAGCATGAACACGCGCCCGGCCTCCTCGGCCGCCGCCACGACGGCCGCGGCCTCCCTGGCATTGAGCGCGAAGGGCTTGTCCAGCATGACGTGCTTGCGGGCCTTCAGCGCGGCGAGCGCCAGCGGCACGTGGAGGCGGTTGGGAACGGCGATGCTCACCGCATCCACCGCCGACCTGCGGAACAGTTCTTCCGCCGACGAGAAGACTCCGCCGATGCCGAACTTCGCCGCCAGTGCCCGGCCGCGCTCGATGCTGGGATCGGCCACCGCCGTCACCGCTGCCTCGGGGTGAGCGTTAATCTCCCGGCAGTGACTGTAGGCAATCTGCCCCGCGCCAATCAAACCGACCTTGATCTTGCTCATTCCTGTGCACTTTCTCCTTGCCGTCGGAGCGGACGGAAACTCCCGCCGTCTTCACAAACGATTATTTCGACTTTACGACGGTCCGCCCGCCGATGGAAGCAAAATCGCGCGTTTCAAGGTTATCCTTGTATTGGGGATTGAGTGTTGGGCATTGGAGATCTATGATCCCAACTTACCTTCCACGGGGGAGGGGGCAAGCGCCTTCTTTCCCGCCCGCAAACACGAACCGGAGCGAACGAGACGATGGCAGGCGAATACATCTTCATGCTGCAGCATGTGACGAAGCAGCACAACCGCGTGACGGTCCTGAACGACATCACCCTGGCGTTCTACTTCGGCGCCAAGATCGGCGTGATCGGAGCGAACGGTTCCGGCAAGTCCACGCTGCTGCGGATCCTGGGCGGGCTTGATCGGGACGTGGTGGGCGATGTGTACCTCGCGAAGAATCTCCGCATCGGCCATCTTCCTCAGGAACCGCGGCTTGACGACAGCAAGACCGTGGCTGAGGCGGTCGAGGAGGGCGTCGCCGGATCGCGTGCCATCCTGGCTCGCTATGACGAAGTCTGCGACCGCCTCGGGGAGAATCCGCCGACGGCGGAGGCCGCCAAGCTCAACGACGAGCTCGGGCGGCTGCAGGACCTGATCGACGGGCACGAGCTCTGGGAGCTCGACCACAACGTCGAGCTGGCCATGGAGGCCCTGCGCCTGCCCGCGGGCGACACTTGCGTCGCGACCCTCTCCGGCGGCGAGAAACGCCGCGTGGCCCTCTGTCGCCTGCTGATCTCCAACCCCGACGCACTGCTGCTCGACGAGCCCACCAATCACCTGGACGCCGAGTCGGTCGGCTGGCTCGAGACCTATCTCAAGAAGTTCGCGGGCACGGTGGTGGTCGTCACGCATGATCGGTATTTTCTGAATAACATCACGGAGTGGATCCTCGAACTGGACGGCGGGCGCGCTTTCCCGTTCAAGGGCAACTACGAGAGCTGGCTGGAACAGAAGCAGGCGCTGAGCGAGCGGGAGAACAAGCAGGCCGCGTCACGCCGCAAGCTGATCGAGCAGGAGCTGGCGTGGGTGCGCCTGAACCCGTCCGCGCGCCAGGCCAAGGGCAAGGCGCGACTGCGGCGCTGCGAGGAGCTGGTCAACCAGGGTGTTGACACGCGGGAAGACAACCTGCAGATTCAGATCCCGCCCGGACCGCGGCTGGGCGATCTGGTCGTGCGCGCCGAGGCCGTGGGCAAGGCCTTCGGCGAGCGCATGCTGATCGAGAACGTCAACTTCGACCTGCCGCGCGGCGGCATTGTGGGCGTGATCGGCGGCAACGGGACGGGCAAGACCACGTTGTTCCGCATGATCCTCGGCCAGGAGCCGGTCAGCGCCGGAAAGCTGACCGTCGGCACGACGGTCGTGCCCGCCTACGTCGACCAGAGCCGCGATGCGCTGGACCCCGCCCACACGGTCTTCGAGGAGATTTCCGGCGGGCAGGACATCCTCGATCTCGGCGGCCGCGAAATGAACGCGCGCGCCTACTGCAGCCGCTTCAACTTCAGCGGCTCCGACCAGCAGAAGAAGGTCGGCAACATCTCCGGGGGCGAGCGCAACCGCGTTCACCTCGCCAAGCTGCTGCGCGGCGGCGGGAACCTCCTGCTGCTGGACGAGCCGACCAACGACTTGGACGTCAACACCCTGCGCGCAATCGAGGAGGCCCTCGCCAGCTTCGGCGGCTGTGCCGTGGTCGTCAGCCACGACCGCTGGTTTCTGGACCGCGTGGCCACGCACATCCTCGCGTTCGAGGGCGACTGCCGGGTGACGTGGTTCGAGGGCAACTACGAGGCCTATCACGAGCAACGCCGCAAGTTGCTTGGCGACGCGGCGGACCGCCCGCGCCGGGTGCAGTTCCGCCCCGTCGCGCACCGGTAGGCGGGCCAAGCCAGGCGTCAGAGAAGAAGGCGGGTGCGTCAGTGGCGGAATGTCACCCGGCAACCACCATGCCCCCACCCAAATCCTCGCCTACTGGGTATCCCCTTTACTCTAGCGACGAGATTGCTCAA
>JAQBFL010000086.1:0-2879 GCA_032123415.1 bacterium
TCCTGCGCACCGGCGAGGTTCTCGGCCACATAGAGCAACACTTCCGCGAGCCCATCACCATCGCCCAGCTCACCAAGATTGCCGGCATGTCCGCCAGCTCCCTCACCCGCACTTTCCGCAACGTGTTGGGCCGCTCACCCATCGAGCACGTGATCCGCGTCCGCGTCCTGCGCGCCGCCGAACTCCTCCAGCACGGCGATGTCCGCGTCACCGAGGCCGCATTTGCCTGCGGCTTCGACGACAGCAACTACTTCTCCCGCCAGTTCCGCTCCATCATGGGCGTCTCCCCCCGCCACTACCGCGCCCGCCACACGCAGAAACAGGCCTGACGCGCATGCCCGCCGGGGTCGCAGAAATCAGCCCTGGGCATCGCCCCGGGATAGCCCGGAGATCTGCGACACCAAAGCTTTCCACCAACCATCTCTTCATCTTTCGGCTCGACAGAGTCTCGCCCTCCAATTCCCGCTTGCATTCCTCTTCTGGAGGGCGGGGTTCCGAGCCGCCCTCTCTTTCGTCCTTATCGTCGAGGACTCCGCGGGGACGTATCTTTACATCTGGTGCCGCTCAAAAAATCTGCGGCGCCAACCGGCTTCGCCAAATCTACCCGGTCAAGAAGGATTGGCGCCCTCCAGCGTCGGGAATTGCTGGTTTCGCGTCTTGGAGATACTATGCAGGCGACATGATCAACCGCTATAGTGGGCGTAGGCAAAACAACCACAAGGAGGTCGAGTCATGTGCCTGCAAGGGAAGAAGCTATTCGTCGCGTTGGAATTGAGCAACAAGAAATGGAAGCTGGCGTTTGGGGACGGGAGCACGGAGCGGGAGCGGAACATAGAGGCGAGGGATCAAACGGCACTGGTGGCGGAGGTGAAGTTGGCCAAAGCGAAGCTGGGGCTGGACCCGAACGCCGAGGTCGTCTGCTGCTACGAAGCGGGTCGGGATGGCTTCTGGGTGCATCGCATGTTGAGGAGTCTTGGCTTTATGAACTACGTCATGGATCCCGCCAGCATTGAGGTCCCACGCCGGTCGCGGGTTCGCAAGACGGATCGGCTGGATGCGTCCAAGATGTTGAAGCTGTTGGTACGTCGAGAGCTCTGGGGGGAGCAAAAGACGTTCTCGGTCGTGCGGGTTCCCAGCGAAGAGCAAGAGGACCAGATGCGGTTGCATCGAGACCGGGAACGGCTGGTGGGTGAACGCACGGAGCACCGAGCACGAATCCGGTCACTGGTCGTGTTGCATGGCATTCTGGTGAAGAATCCGGCCAAGGTGGACGTGGCCACCTTGCGTGACTGGCAAGGGAAGCCGTTGGCCGCCACGCTGGCCGCCGAGTTGGTCCGGGAACAGGAACGCCTCATTTTGGCGGAAAAGCAACTGGCCGCCATTGAGGAGGCCCAGTCCAAGGCACTGCAGCAGGCCGATCGACCGGCCCTGCAGAAGGCCGCCAAGCTCCAGCAACTGAAGTCGGTCGGGCTGCAGACGTCCTGGGTGTTGAGTCATGAGTGCTTTGCCTGGCGCAGTTTCAAGAACCGGAAGCATCTCGGATCGTTTGCCGGGCTGACGGGAACGCCGTATGACAGCGGCGAAACGCTCCGCGAACAAGGCATCAGCAAGGCCGGCAGCGGTCGAGTGCGGACCCTCTTGATCGAACTGGCCTGGGGGTGGGTGCGACACCAGCCTCAGAGCGCACTCACCCACTGGTTCGTGGACCGTTTCGTACGAGGAGGAACCAGTCGTTCGAAGCGCAAAGGCATCGTGGCGCTTGCGAGAAAGCTACTGATAGCACTTTGGAAGTACGTGGAACTGGGGATTGTGCCGGAGGGTGCGCTGCTCAAGGCGTAAGGCCGGTGTTCGATAATGAGGAGACCCCGATCATTTTGAAGTCGCGTGACAGAGATGTTCAGGAAAACGCTGCCGCCCTTGGTGCTCAACACACCGATTTGGAGATTGTTCTTCCTGATCATTCCATCTGACTGAGTTGGATGCGAAAGCAGTAACTTGTTCAGGGCTATGCCCTAACGGATAGAAGGTTGTCCAGTCCGCCAGCGGGTTGGAGCAGTCATCAGATGGTCCATCTCCTAAGTGACTTCAAAGAAGGAGGCAACGGGAATCATCAGAACGGTTGACAGTAAACCTCATAGAAGGGCGGCAATCCTTTGCCGCCGCATGTACAAGGGTCGTTCTTGACGCAGCCGTGATCCCCCCCACGCAGGAACACCGGGATTGACGCTGCCGGAGGTAGCTGCTACCAATGATATCACTTCTTACCACGCGGGGTGACATGCGTGTGGCGATGGTGTAGGACGCTCGGAAGGAGATCTCAACCGTGTCGCCGATCGAACGAATCCGGGAAAAGATCCGCGCGCGACTACTTCCTCTCGTCGCACGCGGAAGAAGAGTTGCTGGAAGACGGATTTGATCGGGCGGATATGGAGAGTGCGATCACGACCGGCTTCGTCGAGAGAAGACTGACCGAGGACCCAAGGGGTACGCGGTATCGGGTGGAAGGGTTCGCGAAGGACGGTCGCCTGATGCACGTGCTTTGTCGTTTCAAAGAGGTCGGTTCTTTGGTTATCATCACCGTGTATGAGAAAGAGCAACGACATGAAGTGTGAATTCTGTAATTCGGATACGATCGCCAAGGCGGTTCGGAAGCAACATTGGTACAAGGGCAGACTGTACATTGTCGAGAACGTCGAGGCTGAGGTATGCCCCGAATGCGGGGAGCGGTACTTCCACGCCACCACACTCGATGCCATGGACCGGATGATTGCCGGCGAACACGCCGTGAAGGAAGTCCTGTCGGTCGAAGTCTTGACCGCATGAACAGGGGTGCGCCACAGGCACGCCCCCCTGTTCGTAGTGCGGTCGGAGCGGAGACC
>JAQBFL010000087.1:0-2699 GCA_032123415.1 bacterium
CCCGACAAACCAGTCATGTCGCGACCGGCGGAAGAGGACCAGGCAACATCCGCAGCTACGGCGAGCGGGGCCAAAGGGGCCAAAAAAGGATGGTGTTTGATGGCACGAGCGAAAACGAACGGGAACAAGCGGGTGATCGAATCTTACGATCATCGGGATAAGCGGCGGGTGAATAATCCGCCGGTGGGGTTGGTTACTCCCGATACGGACCCGGATCAGGGGGCTCGGGGCTGGCTTTTGACCGCGGTTTGGTGAGCATATACCGAGATGAATCGCGAAATGTTGGAGCTTGAACGACATGAGTGAAAAGCCGGTTGCGTACGATAGCGCCCAGATCGAGAAGGTTATCTTGCTGCTGCGCGGCCAGAAAGTGATTCTAGACCGGGACTTGGCGGCGCTTTACGGGGTCGCGACCGGAAGTCTGAATAGAGCCGTAAAGCGTAATCTTGACCGCTTTCCGGCAGATTTCATGATCCAACTTACCGCCGAGGAGGCGGCGGCTTTAAGGTGCCAAATTGGCATCTTACTAAGCGTCTCATAATAGTCTTTACATCGCATGCCAAATACCCTAGCATTCCCGCATGAAAACACTGGATGCGCGCTGTTTGAGCCACGACAAACTGACGGAGCTTCGCCACCGTGCCGTGGCTGCTGTCCAAGCCGGCGAGGCGCCGCGCGCCGTGGCGCGCATCATGGGCGTGCATCTTGTCACGGTGTACAACTGGATGTCGCTGTACCGGCATGGCGGCTGGGGCCGGCTCGACGCGAGAAAGCGCGGCGGGCGGAAACCGAAGCTGGACGGGAAGGCGATGGAGTGGGTGTACAACGTGGTGACACTCGGCACCCCGCAGCAGATGAAGTTCCCGTTTGTTCTGTGGAGCACGAAGCTGCTGGCGGGTGTGATCTGGACGGAGCTCGGCATCCGGTTGAGCAAAGCGTCTGTCTGCCGCCTGCTGCACCAGCTCGGTCTGAGCCCGCAGCGCCCGCTGTGGCGCGCGTACCAGCGCGATCCCAAGGCGGTGGAGCGCTGGCTGAAGGACGGTTTCCCGGCGATCAGGTCGGCGGCACGGAAGGCGAAGGGCGAGATCTGGTTCGCGGACGAGGCGGGAGTAAGGTCCGACGGGCACAGTGGCACGACATGGGCACCGGTCGGCGAGACGCCCGTCGTGTCTACAACGGGTGCGCGGTTTGGGCTGAACTTGATCTCGGCTGTCAACCGCAAGGGACAGATGCGCTTCATGTGCGTCGAGGGGCGCGTCAACGCCGAGGTCTTCATCGAGTTCCTGCGCCGGCTTGTCGAGACCGCCGGGCATCCCGTGTTTCTTGTCGTCGACGGCCACCCCACGCACAAGGCGGCGAAGACCGCGAAGTTCGTGGACTCGACCAAAGGCAAGCTTCGGCTCTTCTTCCTCCCCGGCTACTCCCCCGACCTGAATCCCGACGAACTCGTCTGGAACAGCCTCAAGAACCACGGCGTAGGCAAGTGTGGCATCACCGGGCCGGATCAGATGAAGAAACTGGTGGTCGGACATATGCGCTCCATGCAGAAGCGGGATGATCTTGTGCGCTCGTTCTTCCAAGCTCCCTCGACGAAGTACGCGGCATGACTAAAGACTATTATGAGACGCTTAGTAAAACTCAACCAAGGGCTTGCCGAGTGCGAAGTCTGGAACGAAGGCAGTATTCAGGCGCGGGCTCAACGTCTTGCAAGGGAGGCGGCGAATATCTGGTCCGCGCCGCAGTTGCCCGAAGACATACTTGCTGCCTACCGCTCTCAGGAGAAGGCGGTTAGCACCTCGGACTACACCCTCGCCGAGCACCCGTTTCTGACAACGGGGAAAAGCAAAGAGCTGTTTGATGCCTTCCGCGCCGAGGTCCTCGCACTGGATGAATGCGTGCGGGAGGAGATTCTCAAACTGTACGTCGCATACAAGGCGGAAACCAATTTCGTTGACGTGGTGCCACAGGCAAAGCGCCTGCGTTTGAGCATCAACCTTTCATTTGCTCAAATCGACGATCCACGCGGTCTCTGCAAGGACGTTACCAACCTTGGCCGCTGGGGCAATGGGGACGTCGAGGTGGGCTTGGAGAAGCTAGAGGACCTGCCCTACATCATCGGCTTGGTCCGCCAATCCCTCGAAAAACAACTGGGTGAAGAGGAGTAGCGCGTGCGGGAGGAGGGTGTAGGCATGACCGAACGACATCAAAACCAGCCGACGCCTGGTTCCGAGATCATCCTCTACCAGACCGAGGATGGCCGCAACCGGATTGAGGTCCGGCTTGAAAACGAGACGGTCTGGTTGACGCAACAGCTTATGGCGGAATTGTTTCAGACGACCCAGCAAAACATCAGCCTTCATATACAGAACATCTATGCCGAGGGGGAACTCAGCCCCGAGGCAACTCACAAAGATTTCTTGTCGGTTCGCCGGGAGGGTTCGCGCGACGTTCAGCGGCATCTTGATTTCTACAACCTGGACATGATTATCTCGGTCGGCTACCGCGTGAAGAGCGCCGTGGCTACGCAGTTCCGCATCTGGGCCACCCAGCGCTTGCGGGAATACATCGTCAAGGGGTTCACCTTGGACGACGAGCGGCTAAAGAATCCCGATCAACCTTTCGACTATTTCGAGGAGTTGACGCGGCGTATCCAGGATATACGCACCTCGGAGCGGCGGTTCTACCAGAAGATTACGGAC
>JAQBFL010000088.1:0-3643 GCA_032123415.1 bacterium
CACCGATGGTGTTGCCGATGTTGTTGCCACTGCCGATGGTGTTGCCGATGCCATTGCCAACACTGTTGCCAAGGCCGTTGCCGATGCCGTTACCGAGGCCGTTGCCGATACCGGGACGGTTTCCACCAATGCCAGGCCGACCCGGCCGATTGCCGTCGATGCCCGGCCGATTGCCAGCGTCACCGATCTGACCGGGTAGCGTTACCGGCCGATTCCCGCCAATGCCGGGACGATTCCCGCCATTGAGGCCGCCACCAACACCGCCACCAATCTGGCCAGGTAGCGTGGTGGGACGATTGCCGCCATTCAAGCCACCGCCACCACCCAGACCGCCGCCTGGCCCCGGCTGGGGAAACGGCTTCGTAACTCCACCGAGGCTCGGTCTCTCTGACGGCCGCGTCGACAAGCCGGGGCGGCCACCGGCGCCACCATTCACGCCGCCACCGATCGACCCAGGGAGCGTCGAGGCGCCGCCAGGGCCGTTGCCACCGGGACGCTGACCGATCTGCCCAGGCCTCAACGACGGCGTTGGACTATTCGCAAAACCGCCACCAGGACGACTCGCGGCACCGGTTCCCAGACCACCGGGACGATTCAGTCCGCCCGGCTGCGGGGCGGGACGGGTCATTCCACCTGCGGCACCACCGGGAAGCGAGTTCGGTCGATTCAGCCCACTGGCACCAAGGCCCTGCCCTCCGGCACCGAGCCCTGGCGTGCCCGTCGGCCGCATCGAGCCCATGCCCGGACGGGCCGCCCCCATGCCAGGCCTCTGCTGCACCTGCGACTGGGGCCGCCCAGCCGCGCTCGCGAGGGAAGGCCGCGACGTGTTCGGCATTCCACCCCCACCGGGCCGCTGCATCTGTGGCCGCTGTTGCATCTGCGGGCGTGCCTGCACCTGTGGCCGCTGTTGCATCTGTGGCCGAGCCTGCATCTGTGGCCGCTGTTGCGGCTGCGGCCGTGCCTGCGGCCGAGCCTGCATCTGCGGTCGCTGAGCCGGCGCGGCTGGGCGGGCCATCGCCCCGGCCGGGCGACCACCACCGCCGCCGCCGCCACCACGCGGGCCACCGCGGCCACGCTGCGCACCGTGACCAACAACAGGAGCAACCATCACCGCCATCATGCAGACAGATACAAGCAACCGGCGCATTCGAGACTACCTTTCGAGCAAACCGTGAAAGAAAACGAGTGGGCGCGGCTTGTGTGAAACACCTCTCTGCACTTCCCAGCACAGAGACACCGCGTATCCAATCCAGACCAGAAAACCAAACTAAAACATGTGCCGTGCAGCCGCCTACCGCTTACCGCCTGACTCCGCACCCGGAGCCGCCCCCGGCTGCGGAGGCCTGCGAGCGATTGTGAGCTCAAACGCTGGCTCCTCGCCGCCGGCCACGATCCGGTCGGCACTTCGCACCGTGAAGTGGTCCTGATCCTTGACCGTGAACAACACCGTCGCCGAAGCGCTGGTGCCATCGGGCATCGTGGCCTCCGTCTTCGATACCAGGCCGTCATCGACCGGTGTCCACTCGCCCTGGCTAAACCCGCCGTCCGAGTCGAACGTCCACGAACGGATCACGCCCACCACGGGATCCCAGCCGATCCGTTGCGAGCTCTTCGAGACTGGCTCACCACCAGGGCCGACGCACACTTTATGCCGGGATTTGCAGGACTTTGAAGAGGTAAGCGGGATTCCAGCCGGCCATTCTCCGCCGCATGGCGACGCTTTCCTTGTCGTTGACCTGCTTCAACAGGCTGATCGCGAAGCGTTTGAGCCAGGCAACATTGTCAGCCAAGATGCGATTACGGACCCGGCTTTCGTCCTCCCTGAAGGTAACGTCCAGGCACCAATGCAATGTGTTTTCGATGCCCCAATGTCCGCGGACGCTCGCAGCGAACTGTTTGATGCCTACGTGAAGTGAGCTGATGTAGTACCGCACGTCGTGGGTCGTCCTGTCCCCTTGGGTGCTCGTCCGGATGGCAACGCCGATCGTTCTCA
The DNA here is from genome assembly GCA_032123415.1 of bacterium. Classification (GTDB taxonomy): domain Bacteria; phylum Verrucomicrobiota; class Kiritimatiellia; order UBA8416; family JADHWI01; genus JAQBFL01. Next base: position 1,994 of record JAQBFL010000088.1, read on the forward strand.
TGCCCTTCCAGTGTTCCTTGCCCGGCAGATCGGCAGGAACCGGTATCTGGCAGTAGGTGATCTCGTCCATTCGCCCGTGGCCCTTGAGTGTCTCGGTGTGGGTGCGAAGAGCTGGGGAGGAGAAGTCGTTTTCCACGTGCGCGTCGAAGCACTCCCCGACAGCCTCGTGCAGCGCCTCCTGGTTGCCTTTCAGCGTCAGGACGTAATCTCCACCGGCGTCGATGATCTTGGCAGCGATCGTTTTCTGACACCCGGCGGCGTCGATCGTGACGATCGATCCCTTGACGTCGATGGCATCCAAAAGCTCGGGAATCGCGGTGATTTCGTTCGACTTCTGCTCCGTGGCCAACTGGCCCAGGCTGATGCCGCTGCGAACCGCCCACGCACTGACCACGCACAGCGGGCCAAGCCCGGCCGCTCGGTCATGGCTGCGACGCAGGGTCTTGCCGTCGATGGCAATGATCTCACGTTCCCCGTCCTTACGGTTCGCGGCCAGCCGGCGGATCCAGTTCTCAAAGCAAGCCTGAAAGGCCGCTGGCTTCAGCGCCATCAGCACGCGCCCGATTGTGTCGTGCGCCGGTACTCCATTCGGCAATTGCAAACGGCCCTTCAACCAGTCCGCGTTGCTTTTGGCCCACAGCCCTATTGCTCTGGGTCCTTCCGCGCCCGCGATGACCGCCATGATGCAGATGACCACCAGGTCGCTCAAAAGGTGCCGGCGGTTGACGTGTGATCGTGGGTCCGGCAGGAGGGCAAACTCCTCGAGAATGCCTTTGACATCCATGTCCAGAACGGCTTCTGTATCCTTTGGCACAGCTGTATCTCCAACGAAGGCTTTGAGAAAAAATTCTGACAAAGCCGATCATCGCAAACACAGGCTTACCGCGCCAGCCCAAATTACCCAGAGTGCGCGCCGGCCCTGGGTTCATACTGCCCTCATCTTCGGTTTCGATTGCGTGAATAGAAGCATCCGTGCATCCGTGAAGCGAATTAGAGAACCATTTTCCGGCAGTTTTCGCAAGCACCTTCCGGAGCGGCAAAACGGCGATGGCCTACGTGTGTGAGGATCTTCCGTCTCGGCCGCGGATCGCGGAGAGCCGCTCCAGGGCAAAGGGCGGGCACAATGCCCCAGCGAAAAATCCGGATAGATCTGAAAATAATTTCCGGGTCCTGCGCATCGTTGGGATGAGGGCCGGCTTGGAAGGAGCCCGTGGTGACAGCTTCCGGTGGCGAAACACCTGCTGACTCCGGGCGGCTCGAGGCCGACCAGATCCTCGGCATCTACGACCAATGGCACGACGACCTGCGACGCTTTCTCTTGGCCACCTGCGGCAACGCCGAATTGGCGGACGAGCTGCTTCAGGCCACTTTCAGCCGGCTCGTCGAGGTGGGGCAGACGGCCCGCCCCGAAAGCATCCGAGGCTGGCTGTTCAAAGTGGCCCACAACGAACTGCGGCTCTGGCGTCGTCGGTCGGCCACCCATGCCCGCTGGCTAGACAGCGGGCCGCCGCGGCCCACTGCCGCCGCGGTGCCCCGGGAAGAGGCGATCCGCGGCGAGGAGGCGGCCGCCGTGCGGCGGGCGCTCGCCACACTGCCCTTCGAACAGCAGCAGGTAGTCGAGGCTCGAATCCAGCGTGGCCAGACTTTTGC
>JAQBFL010000089.1:0-17708 GCA_032123415.1 bacterium
GCTTTGACGCATTCGGATCGGGCACTCACATGACGGAATCGGCGAAGCTTCCGGAAGACACCGGGGGCAACGATCTCTATACCAATCGAAAACTGGTCATTCGGCTCCTGCAACTGGCATGGCGCTACCGATGGGGATGCATCCTCATCGTCATCCTCCAGGCCGTCCTCCTCACGCTGGGCATGCTGGGGTTGGGCTTGATGGGCCTGGGCATCGACTTCATCCGCTACGAAACAGCCCTGACGCGACGCGACGCGGCCGCGGCGTCCATGTCATCGCCCGCGCCGCTCTCCCCCGGATCGACCGCCACCGCTCGTGCCGCCCCGCCGGCCGCGAAAGCTCCCCCGCCCAAGCCGCCGTCATGGCCTTACGGGCTGCAACCGCCCTCCACCTGGTCGCGCATGGTCGTCCTGGGCGTCATTGCCGTCTCGATTCTGGCCTTCGCCATCGCGCGGTCGCTCCTGAACATCTGGTATACGATCGGCATGAACAAACTTGTGCAGGGTCACATCGTCGTGGACCTGCGCGCCGAAGTCTACGCCCGCATGCAGCGGCTGAGCTTCCGCTTCTTCGACGCCAACGCCAGCGGCGCGCTGATCAACCGCGTCACCGGGGACGTGCAGTCCGTGCGCGGCTTCGTCGACGGCGTGGTCATGCAGACCGTCATCGTCATCGTCTCCCTCGTCGTCTATGCCGCCTACATGGTCCGCCTGCACCCCGGCCTGACCCTCGCGTGCCTGGTCACGACACCTCTGCTGTGGACCGCCACCGCCCGCTTCTCGCGCACGGTGCGCCCCGCCTACGCCCGCAACCGCGAGCTGTTCGACGACCAGATTCTCGCCCTGAGCGAGAATATCCAGGGCGTCCACGTGGTCAAGGGGTTCGCGCGGCACCGCGAGGAAATCGCGAAGTTTAACGCCACGGCGGACGCCGTCAGCAACCAGAAACACTGGATTTTTCGCAAGATCAGCATCTTCCAGCCGCTGATCCACTTCCTGACTAACGTCAACCTGATCGTCATGCTCGGCTACGGCGGCTATCTCGTGGTCTGCTACGAGCAGGCCGCGACCGTCGAACTCGCGCGACAGGCCGGCATATCGATCGGGCAGTTGCTCGTGTTCACCGGCCTGCTCCAGCAGTTCTCCGGCCAGGTTGCCAACGTGGCGGGCATCGCCGATCAAATCCAGCAGAGCCTCACCGGCGCGCGCCGCGTCTTCGAGGTCATCGACGCGCCCGTCGAAATCGTTTCCCCGGCCAACCCCATCCGCCCGGAACGTATCCGCGGCGAAGTGTCGTTCGACCACGTGACGTTCTGCTACAAGCCCGGCGAACCCGCCGTCGACGAGGTGTCGTTCACGGCGCCCGCGGGCGGCATCGTCGCCGTGCTCGGCGCCACGGGCTCCGGCAAGAGCGCGCTTCTCAGCCTCGTCCCGCGCTTCTACGACCCGACCTCGGGGTGCGTCCGCCTCGACGGTCAAGATGTGCGCGAACTGGACGTCGAACAGCTCCGCCGCTCCATCGGCATCGTCTTCCAGGAGAGCTTCCTCTTCAGCAACACCGTGAGCGCCAACATCGCCTTCGGCAACCCCGCCGCCACGCGCGAGCAGATCGAGAAGGCCGCCCGCGTCGCCGCCGCCCACGAGTTCATCATGGAAATGCCGGACGGCTACGACACGGTCCTGCGCGAGGGCGGCGCGAACCTCTCCGGAGGCCAGCGCCAGCGCCTGGCCATCGCCCGCGCCATTCTGCTGGAACCGCCCATCCTGCTGCTCGACGACCCGACCGCCGCCATCGACCCCGGCACGGAGGAGGACATCTTCAAGGCCATGGAGTCGGCAACACAGGGCCGCACCACCTTCATCGTGGCCCACCGCCTCAGCACCCTGCGACGGGCGGACCTGGTCATCGTCCTGGATCGCGGCCGCGTTGTGCAAGCCGGAACCCACGAGCAGCTCATGGCCACCAGGGGCCACTACCGCCGCGCCGCCCGCCTGCAGATTCCCGACGCCGAAAGCCTTCGCATCCTCGGACAAACGGAGGGCTCATCGGCATGAAGAGGCCCCGGACGCTCCTCACCCACGTCCAGCGCGAGCGCCGCGACAAGGAATTGCGCCCCTTGAGCATGGGCCTCATCCGCCGCCTGATCGAGTTCACCGCCCCCTACCGCTTCAAACGCAACATGCTCTTCCTGCTGGTCATCGTCCGCTCGATCCAGTTGCCGGTCATGGCCTGGGCCATCGGCGCCGTCCTCGGCGGCCCGATCTCGCGCATGGACCCGCGCGGCATCCTCTGGGGCGTGGCCGGCTATGCGCTGCTCTCAGTCACCACGCAGTGGACGCTCGTCTACCGTTCGCTGCTCGCGTTGCAACTCGGGGAGTCGGTCATCTGCGACCTGCGCAAGCTGATGTTCAAGCGCCTTCAGGAAATGCCGATGTCCTACCACAACCGCACGCGCCTGGGACGCCTCATCAGCCGCTTCAGCTCGGACTCGGAATCCGTCCGCGCCGGAGTCCAGAACGTGCTCTTCGTCAGCTTGGTCCAGTTCGGCCAGATGCTCATCGCGGGCGCGCTTATGGTCTGGTACGACTGGTTTCTCTTCCTGATCGTGTTCACCTTGGCGCCCGGCATCTGGCTCGCCACGAACTACTTCCGCAAACGCCTCAGCCGCGCCTACCGCGCCGTCCAGGAGAGCTTCAGCCGCATCACGGCCACGCTGGCGGAATCCATCGGCGGCATCCGCGTCACCCAGGGGTTCGTCCGCGAGGAGACCAATGCCGGCATGTTCCACGAACTGGCCGCCGACCACTATAAGTACAACCTCGATGCCGCCCGCGCCGCCGGCATCTTCATCCCGCTGCTGGAGTTCAACACGCAGGTGTTCGTCGCGCTCGTCCTCATGGTCGGCGGCTGGCGTGTGTTCCACGGACTGTCCGAGGTCGAGGCGCTCTACCAGTTCGTCCTCATGGCCGGCATCTTCTTCGGCCCCATCCAGGCCATCGGCGGCCAGTACAACCAGGCGCTCACGGCCATGGCCGGCGCCGAACGCGTGTTCGCGCTGCTGGACGCGAAACCGGAGTGGACCGACCCGCCGAACGCGGTCTTATTACCCGACATCCAGGGCAACGTGGAGTTCCGCCACGTGAACTTCGAGTACGTCCCGGGCAAGCCCGTCCTCAAAGACGTCTCCTTCGCCGCCGCGCCGGGTCAGACCATCGCCTTCGTCGGCCACACCGGCAGCGGCAAGAGCAGCATCATCAATCTCATCTCGAAGTTCTACCTCCCCACCTCGGGACAAGTCCTGATCGACGGACACAGCATCCTCGACCTCGATACCGATTCGCTCCACCGGCACATGGGCATCGTCCTGCAACAGAACTTCCTGTTCACGGGCACGGTCTGGGACAACGTCCGCTACGGCAAGCCTGAAGCCACGCGCGAGGAGATCGTCCAGGCCGCCAAGACACTGGACTGCCTCGATCTCATTTCCTGCCTGCCCGACGGCTTCAACACCGTGGTCGGAGAACGCGGTGCCGGCATCAGTCTCGGCCAGCGCCAGTTGATCTGCTTCACGCGCGCCATGCTGGCCAACCCGCGCGTCCTGATCTTGGACGAGGCCACCAGCTCCGTCGACACGCTGACCGAGGCGCGCATCCAGAGAGCGCTCGAGACGCTGCTCAAGGACCGCACCAACTTCGTCGTCGCCCACCGGCTGAGCACCATCCGGCACGCCGACCTCGTGCTCGTGCTGGACCAGGGCAGCATCGTCGAGCGCGGCACCCACGAGACGCTCCTCGCCCTCGACGGCGTGTACGCCGACCTGTACCGGCAGTTCATCAAAGTGGTCGAAGGCTGAATGAGAACCGCCATGCCTTGACAGCCGCCCACCGATGACGCACAATCACGTCCTTTTCGAGCGAGTACCGCCAAGGAGGTCATAACCGTGAGTTTTCGAATCGAAGTCCTGCCTTTTATCGCGGCCTGCGCAGGGGCCGGAGTGCTCCTGGCGCTCATCTGCCGGGCGTTTCGCGTCCGCACGTCCAGGTCCCTCAAGGCCGGACTGGTGCTCTTCATCGTCGGCTCGGCCTATATGCTGGTCTTCTTCCGGGACCCGCACCGCACCCCCCCAGCGGGGGACGGTCTGATCGTGGCCGGGGCCGACGGCGTCGTGGCCCGCATCATGCCGGTGAGCGAAACGCGCTTTCTCAACGAGAAATGCATACGAATCAGCATCTTCCTGAGCTTGGTGGACGTGCATGTCAACCGGGCGCCCATCGCCGGGAGGTCGACTTTTCTAGGCTACTTCCCAGGCAAGCGCCTGTTCACGTTCGACGACAAGTCTTCCGAAGAGAATCAGCATAATGCCATCAAGATCGTGAACGACCGAACTCGCTGCCTGGTCTACCAGATCGTCGGGCCCATCGCCCGCCGGGTGGTCTACTGGCCGGACCATGACAGCACCGTGAACGTCACCCTCGGCGAGCCGATCGGCATGATGAAGTTCGGCTCCCGCCTGGATATGTATTTTCCCATCGGCGAGGTGGAGGTGTTGGCCAAGGAAGGCGACCGGGTGCGGGCAGGGGAAACCGTCGTCGCACGCGTCGTGAACAAGGAGTCCGAATGAAGTGGCGTCAACTGATCCCGACGGCGGTCACCATGCTGGCCATGCTTTCTGGATTCCTGAGCATTCTGGTGGCGATCCAGGGGATGACGGCCATGACGGATGTCGCCCACGCGGGCCGGTTGTACCGGATGTCAGCGCTGCTGATCATGCTGGCCATGATCCTGGACGGCATAGACGGCAACCTGGCGCGCTACCTGAGGGGAATCAGCGAGTTCGGCGCCGAGCTCGACACCTATGTCGATTTGACCGCGTTCGGCATAGCACCCGCGATCCTGGTGTTCGCCGTCACCCCTTCAATCCAAGGAGCCGATCATCCGCATCCTGCTCCCATCCGCCGTGGCGCTCTCGGGGGTCGTCCGCCTCGCGCGCTTCAAGGTCAGGGACCCCTTGCGCGGACAGGCCGGCTACGCGGGACTGCCGATTACAGCCAACGCCGGATGGGTGGCCTTGCTGGTCTTCATCAGCCAGACGCCGCCGCTGGACCGCTTCAACATCAGCCAGGGCCCCATGGCCGTCCTGTTCCTGCTCGGCATCGTCGTGTTCATCTCGTTGCAGGTGACCAATTTGCGCTATCCAAAGCCCACCAAGAAGGGGTGGATGTTCGTGCCGTGCGTCATCCTGGTCCTGCTTCTATTTGTGCCCGTCGACTGGTTCTCGCTGTGGGTGGCCCGCATCATGCTTTTCCTCGGCCTGGCCTACGGCACCCTGGGACCGCTTTTCGTCAAGACGGTGGCCGTGCACAAGGCTCGACGCGATGCCAAGGAAGGCATGCTGCCGTGACCCTGAACGCCATTCTGAACGACCTGGAGGAATTCCTGCGCTACGAGACGGAGGTAGGAACGACGCACATGGCCATCGATCCCGCCAGCCTGGCGGCCCTGGCCGCGCCCCCGCCCGCCACGGCCGCCCGAGCGGACGACTTGTTGGCCGCCGTCATGCCGCCCGAGGCGCCAACGCCCCCACCCATCACGTACACACTGGCGCAAGCCGAGTCCCCCGCCGCACCGGGCGAGCCGGAGAAGGAACTCGCGGCCGTGGCCGCCGAGGTCGCCCGCTGTCGCCTATGCCCCCTGTGCGAACAGCGTACCCGAACCGTCCCAGGTCAGGGCAGCCCCCGCCCTGAGATCGTTTTCGTGGGCGAGGGGCCGGGGGCGGACGAAGACCGGGCCGGGCTGGCCTTCGTCGGCCGCGCGGGTCAACTTCTCACGCGCATGATCGAGGCCATGGGACTGACGCGCGAGGAAGTTTTCATCTGCAACGTCGTCAAGTGTCGCCCGCCGGAGAACCGGGCGCCGGAACCCGCCGAAATGCAGGCATGTCTGCCGTATCTGCGGCGACAACTCGCCGCGTTGCGGCCGAAGATCATCGTCACGCTCGGCGCCACCGCATTGAGCGGGCTCGTGGACTGGCCCAAGGACAGGGGTATTTCAAAGGTGCGCGGCACATGGCAGGTCTTCCAGGGCGTCGACCTCTTGCCGACCTTCCACCCCGCCTACCTGCTGCGCAACCCCGGCATGAAAAAATACGTCTGGGATGACCTGCAGACCGTCCTCAAAAGCCTGGGGCGCCCCATTCCGAAGGTTCAATCCCGCGCTTCCTGAGGCGCCCTGCGAACACCCTCCCGCGCGCGTTGCGACAGTCAAGGCGCCGCCCCATGGCCGCCCCGGAACCGGCTCGGCTTTCGCCCCTACGGCATATCCCCCTGCGCCCTCAGCATGCAGGGCGGACAGAACCCTCGCCCCTTCTTGTCCAGATCGCCGAGACTGCGATGCGGACTCATGACGCAAAACGGAGCCGGGCAGGGCGGCAATCCCGCGAGCATCCCGAACGCCCTCATGACCTCGCGCCCGACACGCTCCTCGTACAGCCCGGCATCGCCCTCACCCCCCGCCGGATCGCGCAGCGGACTCACGTTCACCAGGGCCGCTCGCGCTTCCTTCGACAACACCACCGTGCACGCTTCCTCCCCACCAACCGGATCGACCACCGCCACGACCAGGTCCTCGCCCGCCCGCCGCAGTTCGGCCACAGCGGCGGGACCATTCGTCCAGTCCGTCAGCCGGTCGTCCGTCCGCCACAAAGCCGGCCGCGCCAACTGCAAGGACACCAGGACGCTCGCACGGGCAACCATCGCCGTGTCGACCGCCGGCGCCGCCACAACCACAACCGCCGGCGCGGCACGCAGCCCCGCGTCTCCCTCCCCTCCAACAACCCTCGTCACCATGGCCATCGCGCAAACTGCAACCGGGAACACCTTCATTCGTCAATCTCCTCGTGAATCTCCAACCGACGCGCCGCCGTTCCACGGCCCCGCGTGTTGCACGCCTATCATGCACCATCGCCATCGGGAAACAACATGGCGGCGCCGAACTCGGACTGGAACTCCGGGTCCAGAGACAGATCCTGGTGCCGCGTCAAGCGCGCCACACGGCAGGCGTACTCCATCTGATCCCCGGAGAGCAACACACGCTTGGCTCCGAACGACGCCGTGTTGCCGACAAACCGGATCCTCTCGTGCGCGATCGGCGGCAGCATGCCGATGCGCTGGGCGTTGCTGCGACGGATGAAGTTGCCAAAAGCGCCGGCCAGCAGGACTTCGTCCAGTTCGACGGGATCGAGCCCGGCCGCCTTCAACAACAGCATGATGCCCGCGCGAATGGCCCCGTTGGCGAGCTGCAGTTCGCGAATATCGCGCTGACAGAGAAGCACGGGCGCACCCGTGGCGCTCTCGTCCTCCCGCGCCAGCACGAAATGGTGCTGCCCGCCTAGCTCGATGACGCGCCGGCCAATGGCTTCCGGTATCCCGCGGGGCAGTTCGTCCGGCGGCAGGATCCGCCCCGTCACGTCCAGCACTCCAGACCGAAGCAGTTCGGCCACCGCATCGATCAGCCCCGTGCCGCAGAGACCCGTCGGAGGCACATCCCCGATCACGTTGATCCGCACGTCTCCGTCGAACACGACCTTCTCGATGGCGCCGTTCGTGGCGCGCATGCCCTGCGCGATCCTCGCGCCCTCGAAAGCCGGACCCGCCGCGACCGATGTCGCCGTGAGACGCCCGGCATGCGCCAGGACGATCTCGCCGTTGGTCCCCACGTCCACCAGCAGCGCAGGCTTGTCCCGGCGGTCGAGCTGCGTCGCGACGATTCCGGCAACCGTATCCCCCCCCACGAAACCGCCGATTTGCGGAAAAACCACCACGTCCGCATCGGCACAGGCGCGCAGTTTCAAGTCGCCGGCCTTGATGCGCGGCGCTTCCCGGAACGCGGGCACGAACGGCAGCTCGCCCAACGCGACGGGGCTGATGCCGCACAGGATCTCCTGCATCGTCGTATTGCCGGCGAAGACCAGCCGGCACAACTCCTCGGGATGAACCGACGCCTTGCGCGCGGCTTCGCCGATCAGTCGGTTCACGGCGTCGATAATCGTCTCGTGCAATCTCTTCAGTCCGTCAGACGCATCGCGGCACACCTTGATGCGCGAGACCACGTCGTCGCCGAACGACGTCTGGGGATTCACCATGCTGGCGACGGCCAGATCCCGCCCGCTGCTCAGATCGACCAACGTGCCCACGAGCGTGGTCGTACCGATGTCGAACGCCATGCCGAACAGCCGGTCCGCGGAGTTTCCCGGCTCGACGCGCACGACGCGACGGTCAACCGTCGTCACCGTCACACCGAAGGACCCGGCGCGCAGAGCGTCCGGAAGCCGGCGCAACGCCTCGAGGCCGACTTCGAAGCCCTCCATGGCATCCTCCAGCCGGTCCCGGTCGGAACGCTGATCCTCGCCGACGGGCGGGGACAGCGCGACGAAGCGCTTCTGGACAGCCGGCTTGATTTCCGTGTCGCCCCCAAGGCTCGACGAAAGAATCTTGGCCCCGGATTGGAAGATCGAGCTCTCGGGAATCTCCACGGTGACCGGCCCCTGCACGCGGCACCGGCACGCCAACCGGTAGCCGGCGGCGACCTGGTCCGCCGTGAGGGCGTGCTCCCCGGAATCGCAGGGAGAGCACTCGCCACTGACGATCCTGACCAGGCACTTGCCGCAGGTTCCCATGCCCCCGCAGGGCGTCTCGATCACGTGACCGGCCCGCGCCGCCGCCTCAAGCAGCACCGTCCCGGGCAACACGTACACCCCACGCCCCGAGGGCTGGAAGACCACCTTGAACTCCTGGCTCATCGCACGCTCCAGTCCTGTCTCGCCAGACCGAGAATCGACGGTAGTTCGGTCGCCACGGGGCGCCCCGCCTGCCGCAGGCGCCGCTCGGACTGGTGCCCGCCGACCACCAGTACACAGCGGCACCTCAGCGCCTTCGCCACCTCATGATCGTGCAGCGTATCGCCCACAATGACCACCTCGGCGGGGTTCAACCCAAGCCGCTTCATCAGGCGCTTGCCCGTCTCGAGCTTGGAGGCCGCGTACAGGTCCGAAAGCCCCGCCACGTGGCCGAAGAAGCCGTCGAGCCCGTGGGTGCGAAGCATGGCGTCCAGGATGCACTGCTCGCATGCGGAGAGGACGGACATCCCGATGCGCCCGCTCGCCAGAGACTCCAGCACCGTCCGCGCCCCCGGCTGCAACGGCGCCGCAACCGAAGTCTCCGCATAGTGCGCGTGGTACTCCCGCGCCATGCGATCCCAGTCCTCGCGGTCCATGTCGAACCCGAGCGTGCGATAGTATTCGCGGACCGGAAACGTGAAATGCTCCCGGTAGAGCTCCAGGTCGGTGGGAGCGAGGCCGCGGCGCGCCAGCATGCGATTGAGGGCCTCAACGCAAGCCGCCGCGTCGTCCAGCAGCGTGCCATTCCAGTCCCAGACCACATGGCAGGCGCCATCGATCATACCCTGCGGGTCCATGTCATCGATCCTGACGTCAACGAGCGGACTGCGGCACGCCATTGTCGGTCGTAAAATGTTCATCATAAGCCTACTACAACTTCTGGGACCTTCCCTGATTCCCCGATTTCCTATGGTCGCGCCTATCTCTTTCCTCTCGCCAACCGCGGGTGGCAGCCCGTTTTCGCCGAAAGCGGGCTAGCTCGGCAGGCTCAGCCCCGCGAACGGGTTGGCAATAGCCGCTCCGTCTCCCGCGATGCGCGTGGAGGACTCCCGGTAGACGCCCCGCTGCAGTTGCTTCTCGTGCTCGTTGTCATGGCAGTAGAGGCAGAGAAGCTCCCAGTTGCTCCCGTCGGGCGGGTTGTGCGTGTGGTCGTGATCGCGGTGATGAACCGTCAGCTCTCTCATCCGGACCCCCGAGAACTCGCGCTGACAACGTGCACAGAGGTGCGGAAGCAGCTTGAGCGCTCGCTCGCGGTACCCCGCTTGCCGCTGCGCGGTGTCCCGCCGCAGCTCGGCCAGAAGGCGGGCCTGCCGCGCGGGGTCGGGTCGGGTCGGTCTGTTGGCCATGTCGAGTCCCCCTACTTGAGCTCGTACTTGCGGATCAGACGCTGGAGATAAGCCCTTTCGATGCCAGCCTCCCGCGCGGCGCGCGAGACGTTGCCTTCGCAACGCGCCAGCAGGTCGGCCACATAGCTGCGCTCGAAATCCGCGATCAAGTCGTTCTTGGCGTCCTTGAACGGACGGTCCGCGTTGTAGCTCGGCCCCGCGCTCTGGGCGTCCGCCGTCGCGCGCAGACGGCCCAGGCAGAGGAGCGACCTCAGGTCCAGCGAATGTCCGTCGCCATACGAGGCCGTCTCGATGACGTTGCGCAGCTCGCGCACGTTCCCCGGCCAGTCATGCGCCTTAAGCAGCTCGATCGTCTTGCGCAGGTCCGGCACCCGCTTGAGCGCGTCGTCGCCGCAGAAGTCCGCCAGGAACTTCGCGGCGAGCACCGCGATATCATCCTTGCGCTGCCGCAGCGGAGGCACTTCGATGCGCACGACGGACAGCCTGAAGTACAGGTCATCGCGGAACCGCCCCGCGTTGACTTCGTTCTCCAGGCGTTTGTTGGTCGCCGATACGATGCGCACGTCGATCGACCGCGTTTCGTTGCTGCCGACGCGCTTGATCTCGCGTTTCTCCAGCACGCGCAACAGCTTGGGCTGCAGCTCCGGATCGAGTTCGCTGATCTCGTCGAGGAACACCGTCCCGCCGTGCGCGCACTCGAAGGCGCCCATGCGGTCCGCTAACGCCCCCGTGAACGCGCCCTTCATGTGCCCGAACAACTCGCTGGCCACAAGATCCTTGCCCAGCGAGGCGCAGTCGATAATGATGAAGGGCTTCTCCCGCCGGGCGCTGTGCTTGTGAATCTCTTCGGCCAGCACCTCCTTGCCCGTTCCCGTCTCACCCTCGACCAGCACCGTGGCGTCGGTCGGAGCATACCGCTCGGCAAGGTGGAAAACGTGCCGCATCGCCATGCTAGCGCCCAGCATCCCGCCGAACGCATGCTTGTCGCTCAGTCCGAACTCCATCTGCTCGGGCAAAGGGCAGAAAACGAATCGCGTATTGCCGAGTTGAAACTCGGTTCCCTGATCGAGGAACGCTTCGGTCACCTTGACGCCCTGAACAATCGTCCCGTTCGTGCTTCCAAGGTCCCGGATTTTGTGTCCATCGGGGAATATTTCGATCTCGCAATGCCGTCGCGACACGGTCGAGTCGTCGAGCGCCAGATCGTTATCCGGAGCGGCGCCGATGGCAAAGGTGCTTTTGCCCACAAGGAATTCGCGTCCCTGCAGCGGGCCGGAAATGGCCAGCAGTTTGCACTTCCTGACCCAGATTTTGTCTTGCGGCTTGCGAAGTATTAGTGTGTGGTCCGGCGATTCGCTGTCCATGAAGCCTCCATCGGCACGCCCCCTCGGGCCCGCGTACTGTCGAACGAAAACATACCACACTGCATACGGCTGTACGCAAGCGGGAAGTTTGGTTGGCGACAGACATAGTTGGCGACAGAGGCCGCGCTTTACGGTAGGATTCGACGCCGTGGATGCGTCATCGGCCATGCTGGTGGATGTCAACGCAGGCGCATGGTGCGCCCTGTTGCTGACGCTCTCCGTCTACGCCCCGGGCTGGGCCTGGGCCGGTGCGCTGTGCCCCCGCGGCGACAACACGCAGCCGATTCATCGCCGGCTGCTCTTGTTCGGCGCCGTCGCGCTGCTCGCCGGCCTCGCGATCCAGTTGGCCACCATTCTGATCCTGGCGGAGTGCGCCGCGTTCTCCGTGCGGCTGCACGTCGCGCTGACTGCCGCCTGGTGTGCCGCCGGACTCGCCGCAACGTTCGTCCGCCGGCCGGCCTGGGCCAGGCTGCTGCTTGACGGTCTCCCCGGCGCCGCGGCGACGATTCTCACGACTTGGCTGATCATGTTCCCCAACGGGCGCGGGGAATGGCTCGCCGGCGGATGGGATCCCGGCATCTATGTCAACCAAGGCGTTTCCATCAGCCGCACGGAGCAGGCGCGGTTCGACCCGGACCCTCTCTTCAGCCTCCTGGCGGACGACGAATTCGCAGCCTTCACCCGCTCGTCGTTCAACTTCACCGAGGCGCTCCCCGTCGTGCCGCTGGACGTTGCGTCCCGCCGCCCGCTCCACTTCTTCTTCAAGCTCACGCCATCCCTGGTCGCCCTCCTCGACCGCTGCGGAGGCCTGCGCGCGGCCACCCGCGTCAACACCTTCGTCGGCGTCTGGGTCCTGTTCGCTCTCGCGGCCGCCGTGGGCACGGCGTTCGGACGCGCGGCGCCGGGCTGGTTCGCCGCCGCCGCGCTGCTCATCCATCCGATCTTCGTCTACCACCTCCATATTCCCACCTCCGAGATGGTCCAGGTCCTGCTGTCCGCGGGCCTGCTTCTCGCCCTGACGCTCCCCACCCCCCGCTCACGCGCCGGCGCCACCGCGTTGCTGCTACTGCTGGCGCAGATCAATCGCTTTTCCTTCTTTCCCTTCGGCGGGCTGTGGCTCGCGCTCCTGACCTGGTTCGATGCCGGCCGCGCCGACCGCAACCGCGTCCTGGCGGAGCGCGCCATCCAGGTCGCCTTCCTGCTGGCCGGCGTGGCGTACGACGCCCAGGTCAACGCCGTGACGCTCGGCCGCCTGGGCGTCGTCGTGCGCGCCATCCTCGTGGCGGGCGGCGCGCTGTGCGCCGCCGCTCTGGCCGCCGAAGCGTTGCTGCGCCGCCCCGCGCCACGGGCGGCTGCGCTCGCGCTGGCCGACCGCACCGCAATGCCGGCCGCCCTGCTCGGAGCCTCGGCGCTGTTCCTTGCCGCATGGTTCCGCGTCCCCTGGCTGCCGGGCGAGTTCCGCCCGAACGTTCAGAGTGCCCTGCCCTACATCCGTTGGGCGCTGCTGCCGGGCGCCCTCGGCGCCGCCATCCTCGTCTGTCCGCGGACGCCCCGCGCGGTGCGCCTGTGGGCGATCTTCCTGCTCGCGGGCAGCCTGGCCGCCCTCTCCAGCGCGCAGATCATGAAGCTGACGCCGTGGTCCACCCGGCGCCAGTTGGAGTTCGCCGTGCCTTTGATGGCCTTGTGCGCCGGACTGTTCGCCGATGCCGTGTGGCAACGGAGTCCGCACGCCTGGCGCGTGCCGCTGGCGGCCCTCATGGCCGCGCTGCTTGCCTGGGGACAGGGCGGACAACTGCGCCGCGCCTGGACCGTCACGGAGTATAACGGTCTCAGCCGGCGCCTGTCCGAGATCGCGGAACGCCTGGCGCCCGGGGACATCGTCGTGGCCGACCACTTCGTGTGGGGGACGCCACTGCGTTTCATCCACGGCATTCCGGTCGTTAACGGCGAGCTGTACATCGAGCCCGTTGCGCAAGATAAGTTCGAACGCGCGTTGACTGTGCTGCGCCGCCTGCACGGCGAGGGCCGCGTGATCCGCTTTCTGACCAGCACCGAGCGCGGCCTCGGCGTCTACCCGGTCGAGATGCAACGGATGGAGCTGGACTGGGAGTCAGCCCCCTACGATTACGCCATCGTGGCCCACGGGCCGGCCACCCGCGATTTCCGGCCACGACCGCGCCATAAGGAATTCAGGCTCTACACCTGGACCCCGCTTCCAAATGGCGGATGACAAGTGGCGGTCAATCCAGTTGGTCAGGCATTCTTGCCTGACCCAGACGGACTGGATTCCCACTGATGTATGACCCTCCGTGGGTGACAATGCATTGCTGAAATACGTTGAGTTATGGCGGCGAATGCCCGACAATCCCCCCTAGCTTCGCAGTATGGCGCGAGGCGCGGGAGATCAAGACATGAGCGCGAATTTTGCGTTGATCGGCGCCGCGGGGTATATTGCGCCCCGCCACCTGAAAGCCATTCGGGATACGGGCAACCGCCTGGTCGCGGCCACCGACCCGAGCGACTCGGTAGGCGTGATCGATTCCTATTTCCCCGACTCCCGGTTCTTCACCGAAATCGAGCGCTTCGACCGGCATCTGGAGAAACTGCGCCGCAAGTCGCCCGCCGAGGCGGTGCGCTACGTCTCGATCTGTTCGCCCAACTATCTGCACGACGCCCACATCCGGCTCGCGCTCCGGGTGAAGGCTCACGCGATCTGCGAGAAGCCGCTGGTGATCAACCCCTGGAACCTCGACCAGCTCACCGAGCTGGAGGACGAGTTCGGCATGCGCGTGTACACCGTGCTGCAACTGCGCACGCACCCGGCGCTGCTGGACCTCAAGGCCCGGCTCGAACGAGAAGGCGCGAACGGCAAGCGCGACGTGGTCCTGACCTACGTCACCCGCCGCGGCGCCTGGTACGACGCGTCGTGGAAGGGCAGCGAGGAGAAGTCCGGCGGCGTGACGATGAACATCGGCATCCACTTCTTCGACCTGCTGATCTGGCTGTTCGGCGCGGTCGAGGCCTCCGAGGTGCGCCTGCGCGGGCCGCGGCGGGCGGCCGGCTGCCTCGAACTTCAGCGCGCCCGCGCGCGCTGGTTTCTGTCGGTCGACGGCGCGGATCTGCCGGAGAACTGCCGGAGAACCGGGAAAGTGGCCCATCGCTCGCTGCGCGTGGACGGCGAGGAGATCGAGTTCACCGAGGGTTTCGCGGACCTGCATACGCGCGTGTACGAGGAGATACTGGCGGGGCACGGCTACGGGATCGCCGACGCCCGGCCCTCCATCCAGGCGGTCTACGATATCCGCCATGCCCCCATCACCCGGGAGATCACGCATGCCGGCGAACTATGACGTCCATCCTTCCGCCTTTGTTGACGCCGGGGCCGTGGTCGGCCCCGGCACGAAGATCTGGCACTTCTCCCACGTCATGTCCGGCGCGCGGCTCGGAGCCGGCTGCATCCTGGGCCAGAACGTCCACATTGCCGACGGCGTGACGATCGGCGACAACGTCAAGATCCAGAACAACGTCTCGGTCTACAGCGGCACCATCATAGAGGACGACGTCTTCCTCGGCCCTTCCTGCGTGCTGACGAACGTCACCAACCCGCGGTCGCAGATCGACCGGCGCGCGCTCTACGAGAAGACCCTGATCCGCCGCGGCGCGAGCATCGGCGCCAACGCCACCGTGGTCTGCGGCGTAACCATCGGACAGTACGCCTTCATCGGCGCCGGCGCGGTGGTGACGCGCGACGTGCGCGACTACGCCCTGGTCATCGGCAATCCGGGGCGTCAGACGGCATGGATCAGCCGTCACGGACACCCGCTAGAGTCGCCGGACTGCCAGGGGATCATGGTCTGTCCGGAGAGCGGATTCCGCTACCGGGAAGTCGAACCCGGCCGCCTGCGTTGTCTCGACCTGGACGAAGACGCCCCCCTGCCTGACGATCGCCGCAAGGGTGAGAAGCCCTACGGCGAGTTCAGCAAGACGAGGCGATGACACATCACGCGCAATTCTTCCGGCACGTCCGTGACGGCCGCAGCCGTGCGCACAATGTGTTCAAGCTGGTTGCGCGTCATGACATCGACACCTCCGGTAGATCGCCCACCGCTCGCGTGGCGAAAGTACCCCGCAGAACGGATTACGCTGGCGCAGTTATCCGTTCATACGCGCCCGCTCTCGTCAACCGGGTCCTCTTCTCATTGAAAATGTTGTCGTGGGTGCCGGCAAGAACTCCGTTTGACACCTCGCGGACCGATCGCCTATGATCCGCCGCATGAAACGATTGCCAACTCCGGACCGACTTCGATGAAGACGATACGTGGTCCTTGTCGTCAGTTTCGTCGATGAAGTTCGCGACCCAGTTGGGAGTTCGCCGAAGAACATGACACACAACTGAACCCAAAACGCTGAACCCTTTACATGCCCCGCCTCCTCGTAAACCTGCGCGCCATCCGCTCCCGCCTGGGCCCCCTGTGGTGGCACACGGGGCTAATGTTCGGCGCCTCGCGCATCGCGGACCTGATCAACGTCTTCATCGGAGTCTTTCTCGTTCCCGCGTGGGTCGAACCGGAGAAGTTGGGCGTCGTGCTTCCCGTGGCCCGGCTGGCGGCGCTGACCGCGATGCCCGCGGTGGCGGTTGGAGGCACGGTCATCAAGTTCATCGGCCGCTTCCTCGTGCGCGGCGAACATGGCAAGGTGCGGAGCCTGCTGCGCGACCTGGCGGTGTTCAGTTTTGTCGTCTCGCTTGTCGCCGCCGCGGCCGTAGCGGTCCTGTGGACGCCGCTATGCCGCGCGCTCCGCATCGAGGACGTCAGGCTACTGCCTTGGGTGCTGCTGCTCATCGCGTTCTCGTGCTGGTCGCCGATGCTGTACGGTATGGCCCAGGGGCTGGGCCGCTTCCACCTTCTGAGCGTGGCGCGGGTCGCCGGGCCCCTGGCGCGCCTGGCCGTCATTGTGGCCGTGCTGCGGCCCCTGCAGGTGACCGGCTACATGGCAGGCCAGGTCGCGGTCGTACTGGGATCGATGCTCGTGCTTCTGCACGCCCCCTGGCGCTATCTGCGGCGCCACCCCATGCCGGCCTCGTATCGCGAAGATCTCACCGACATGGCACGCTACACAATTCCCGTGGCCGCCGGCACGCTGCTGATCGGCCTGCAGCAAACGGTGGAGCCGTGGGCTGTTCGGCAGCTTCTGTCGGACGCCGATTCGGCGGGCTACTACATGGCCTACACTTTCGGCAGCATCCCGCTGTGGGTGGCGCCGGCGATGCTGCCGTTTCTCTTCCCGGTCGTTTCGGAACGGCACGAGCGCGGCGAGACGACCGGACGCATGCATGCGCAGACCCTTGTCGGTGTGCTGGCGGTCGGGCTGCTGCTGGCGGCCGGCCTGGCGCTCTGGGGCCGCCCGATCCTGGCCTGGCGGCCGGCCTGGCGGGCCTACGTGGACTACGCGCCGTACGCCTGGATCCTGGCTCTGGCCACGACGGTTGACACGCTGCTTCTCTGCCATATCGCGCACGAAAGCGCCTGCCGGCGCTTCACCTACCTGCGCTATATGGCCGCCCTGCTACTCGCCGAGGCCGCGCTGCTTCTTCTCGTGACCGCGACCGTCTCATGGCACGGACCATGGACAGCCCCCCTGGCCGCCCGCATCGCCCCCCATCTGAACCTCCCCACCCTCCTCGCCGCCATGCTCATCCCCCGCGCGTTTCTGCTGGCGGGAGTGATCCAAACACTGCTAATCTTCTGCAACAGATCGAGATCGGTTCCAGACAATCCGGTGGATGACATCTCGCGTGGTGATCTGCGTGCGTAAAGAATTGGCAATTCTCACTCTGTCCTACCCATTCGCCAACGGAGAGGGGTTTCTGGACGATTCGTTGCCGTTCGCACGGGACTGCTTCGATCGTGTCGTTCTGCAGCCCTTGGTGGGCGCCGGCTCCCCCCGCTCTGTTCCCGAAGGATGCTTCGTCGCGCAACCGCTCTTCCAAAGCAGGGCAGCCACACTGCCATTCCTGCTTCATCCCTCTCGCGATGTGCTGCGCCGACACATCCGCGATTTTCTCCGACGCGCCCGTCTGCACCGTCTGGTTGACTGGGCCACACTCTTCAAGTCGGTGGCTATGTGCTCGGCCCTGCTGCGAAACAGACGATTCTTGGATTTTGTCTCGACATCCCGGGACAACCGCGTGCTGTGGCACTTCTATTGGGGAAGCGGTTTCATCAACGTTCTGCCATTTCTCGCGTCTCCCCCCCGATGCGTTGCACGGATGCACCGGTGGGACTTGTTTGAGGACCGGCAGTGGCACCCGCTGCGTCCCGATGT
>JAQBFL010000090.1:0-5201 GCA_032123415.1 bacterium
GGGCGCCCGACGAAGGCGAGGGCGTATACGTCGTGTGGGACAACGGCGTTGGTTTCGACGAGGAATTGATTTACAAACTCTTCGGTCCCTTTCAGCGGCTGCACGTCGAAAAGGAGTTCGAAGGGCTGGGCATGGGACTGGCGATCGTGCGCCGCGTGATCCACCTGCACAACGGCCGCGTCTGGGCCCAAGGGGCCATAGACCAGGGCGCGAGGTTCTATTTCACGCTCGCCAACGAGGCTTCGGGGTAGCGACCCGTCGTCGCCGGGCTGCCCGCGTGGCAAATTCTTCTCGCCCTTTGCCGCACCTCCTTCAACCTGGGACAGTTCTCCCCCAAACTGAAGGGCGGCGAGAATATCCTCGCGCGTCAAACCGGGGTAGTCCTCAAGGACTTCCTCAATGTTCTCCCCGCTGCCGAGCGATCCGAGGATGTTGGAAACCAGCACGCGAGTCCCCTTGATCACAGGCTTCCCATGACATACATCAGGCAGAATACTGATTCTTTCGATCATGTCGGCAACTCCCTTCCCAAGACGAAGCTAGTATGCCCCATGGATCATAGGAAATCAAGTTCCCATCTCGCTCAACGGCGGTTCCGAATACGTCCATGGAAGGCGGGCGCATCGAACGCTGTAGCATTCGAGATAATGAGGCGCACGCCGCGAGAACATCGCCTCTGCAACCGAGCAGTGGACCGCCATCCTTGCGCTGCCGCCTCCAACCGCGATAACCAACGCGGTCGTCGACATGAGCGCCACGAACAGCGCTTTGTTCTACCGCATCCGCGCCGTGCGATGACGCTGGTGCATGGCCCCCGCGGACCTGAACCGGCTTACCCCTTAACCGATTCAAGAGACTCGCAATCGGCGGGCATCCCGCTATACTCTGCGGCATCTGTTGAAGGGGAAGAACGCCGTGACGGTTGCCGAGTTCATAGCCAACATGGAAAGGACCGGGATGGGGGATCGGCCGGCATGAACATCGAGGACATCTGTCATTCCCCAAGTTGCCTTATCCTCGGCTTCACGAAAAACGGTCGCGCCCTGCACCTCCAAGTGTGCTATAGTAGCTCGGAAACAGTGAAGATTGTGACGCTGTACGAACCAGCCCCCGATGAGTGGGTCGATTTCAGAAGGCGGAGGTAGCCATGATCAAGTGCGACGTTTGCGGAAACACTTCGTTCGGCCGGAAGCAGGTGGAGGAGGTCTTCCACATCGGCGGGCAACTTGTGGTCGTGGAGGGCATTCCGGCTCGCGTCTGCGATCGTTGCGGAGACGCGACGTTCGATCGGGAAACGACCGAGAGCATCAGGCGCATGCTTCACGGCGAGAATCGCCCGACGCGCCGGATGAACGTGGACGTATTTGCCTACGCGTGAATCGGCAGCCGACGATGGACCTGAATCACGGAGAACTGGAAACCGCGCCATGACGAACAAGCCAGCGACGACCGGCTGCGGCGCGCCGAAGGCCCGGTGGCGACACCGACTCGGACGGGCCTCGACGTTCGTCTCCTCGGACATCTGGGACATCGAGCTCTCGTCCCTGTCGCGCATGCGCCGTCTCGGGGTGCACCTGTTGCGCGTGATGCACATGATCGTGCGCGGGTTTCTCGAAGACGAGTGCCCGCTGCACGCCTCGGCGCTCACCTTCAACACGATCATGGCCATCGTGCCGATCCTCGCGCTCTCGCTGGCCCTGGCCCGCGGGTTCGGCAACGCCGACGCGGCCAAGGATCGCATTCGCGAGGCGGTGACGGAGTGGACCGGCGGCTTCAACGCCGCGCGGCCAGCGGTCCCTGACGGCGCGGCGGCGATTGCCCCGGACGCGGCGCCGGCGCCGCTTCTGACGGTAGACGGGGAGTACGACGCGGCGAAACTGAGCCGCGAGATCGAGTGGCTGCTGGACGCGGCCTTCGCGCGTGTCGAGGAAATGCGCTTCGCCGCGCTGGGAACCGTGGGGTTGATCCTGTTGCTATGGATGGTCGTCGTCGTGCTGGGGCGCGTCGAATCCTCCTTCAACCGAGTATGGGGCGTCAAACGCGGCCGGCCGCTCTGGCGCAAGTTCACGGACTACCTCAGCGCGGTGCTCATCCTGCCCTTCCTCATGCTGCTGGCCTCCTCGCTGCCCGTGGCCGACCTCGTGGCCGAGTGGATTCCGGGCGCGGCCGGCGACTTCATCCAGGGGGCTCTTGTGAGCCGGTTGCTCAAGAGCGTGACCGTGTTGGCGATGACCACGTTGACGTTCACGTTCGTGCTCGTCTTCATGCCGAACACGCGCGTGCGCACGGGAGCGGGGTTGACCGGAGGCTTTTTCACGGCGGTTCTGTTCCTCGCCTGGCTGACGCTCTGCGCCGCCTTGCAGGTGAGTGTGGCCAAGTACGGGCGGCTGTACGGCGGCTTTGCCGTCGTTCCGATCCTGCTGGCGTGGATGCACGTGAGCTGGCAGATCGTGCTCTTGGGGGCGGAAGTGGCTTTCGCCGTCCAGAATGCCGCCACGCACCGGATGGAACTGGGGGCGGAGAGCGCCAGCACCGAAACGCGGCTGGCGCTGGCGCTGGGAATTCTGATCGAAGCGGCGAGGTCGCTACGCTCCGGACCGGGCGTTTTTGACGCGGCCGTCTTTGCGCGGGAGCGGCGCGTGCCCGTGCGGCTGCTCAACGTCGTGCTCGGCCAGTTGACGGGCGAAGGTTTTCTGGGTGAGCTGAGCGAAACGCCCGGCCATTACGCCTTGCTGCGGGACGCGGCCTCCACGTCCGTGGGCGACGTGGTCCTCCGGCTGCTGCGCCGCGGCGCGACGGCGGAGCAACTGGGCTTCCGGGCGGGCGGGGCCGAGGTCATGGCGGCCATGCAGCGGGCGGCGGCGGCCGTGGCCGGCGATGGCACGGTCGCCGCAAGCACAACCCTTGGCGAACTGGCGGGCGCATGACCATCGCCTACCAACAGGCTCTCAACGAGGAGCAGTTCCGGGCGGCCACCGCGCCGGACGGCCCCGCCCTGGTACTGGCCGCGGCGGGGACCGGCAAGACGCGCACCCTGGTCTACCGCGTGGCACACCTCGTCGAGCAGGGCATCGCCCCGGAGCGCATCCTGCTGCTGACCTTCACCAACCGCGCCGCGCACGAGATGCTCGAACGCGCCACGCAGCTCGTCGGCGCGCACGTCGGCGGCATGTGGGGCGGCACCTTCCACCACATGGCCAACCGCGTGCTGCGCCGCCATGCCGCGCTGCTTGGGTTCTCGGAACGCTACAGCATCCTCGACCGCGACGACGCCCGCTCACTGGTCAGCACCTGCCTCAAGGACCTGGGGTTGAATCACAAGGAGTTCCCCAAGCGCGACGTCCTGCTGGACCTGTTCGGCACCACGGCCAACTCGGGCAAGGACATCGAAGCCGCGGTCCAAGACCGCTTCGAGGCCCTCGAAGTCGATCCGGCCGACGTCATGAAAGTCCACCGCGCCTACCGCGACCGCAAGCGCGCCCTGGACGCCATGGACTTCGACGACCTGCTGACGACCGTCTGGCGGCTGTTTGTCGACCACCCCGACGTCCTGGCGCTGTACCGTCAGCGCTTCCTGCACGTGCTGGTGGACGAGTTCCAGGACACCAATTCGGTCCAGGCGCGCCTGGTCGACGCCCTGGCCGCCGAGTACCGCAACCTGTTCGTCGTGGGGGACGACTTCCAGAGCATTTACGCCTGGCGCGGCGCGGACTACCGCAACATCCTCTCCTTCCCCGAGCGCTACGCCGGCACGCGCATCTTCCGGCTCGAGACGAACTACCGCAGCGTCCCCGAGGTGCTGGCCGTGGCCAACGCCTGCATCGCGGGCAACCCGCGCCAGTTCCAGAAAGTGCTGCGCCCCACGCGGGACGCGGGGCGCAAACCGAAGGTCGTGTTCGTGCGCGACGGCGAAGACCAGGCGCGCGCGGTGAGCGCGGAGATCGAGTCGCTACGCCGGGATGGCTACCGGCTTTCGGAGATCGCGGTGCTCTACCGCGCGCACTTCCATGCCATGGAACTCCAGGTCCACCTGGGCATCGACGGCGTGCCCTACGTCATCACCTCCGGAATCCGCTTCTTCGAGCAGGCGCACATCAAGGACGTCTGCGCCCTGCTGCGCCTGCTGGAGCACAACGGGGACGGCCTGGCCTTCGAGCGGCTGATGGGGCTGCTCAACGGGGTGGGGCCCAAGACCGCCGAGAAGATCTGGCGCACACTCGGCGGGCATTTCGACCTGCGCGACGCGGCGCGGCGCGCCCTGGTGCGCGAGGGCCTGCGGTCCACCGCGCGCGAAGAGTGGGATCGCATCGGCGCCGCGGCGGCCGCCTGCGGCACGCCGGGCGCCACGCCCTCCGCACTGGTCGAGGCCTTCGTCGGGGCGTTCTACGCCGCGTATGCCGAGGCGACCTTCGACAACGCTGAGCGCCGCATCGAGGACATCACCGAAATGGCGGCCTATGCCGACAAGTTCGAGACGCTGGAACGTTTTCTGGGCGAGGTGGCGCTGCTGACGAACCTCGACGCCGAGGCGGAGAACATGAAGGGGGAGGGCGAGCAGGACGCGGTGCGGCTGAGCACCGTGCACCAGGCCAAGGGCCTCGAGTGGCGGGCCGTGATCCTGCTGTGGATGACCGAGGGCATGTTCCCCTCGCCGCGCTCCGTCGAGGACGGGGGCGAGGAGGGCGAAGCCGAGGAGCGGCGGTTGTTCTACGTGGCAGTGACGCGCGCGCGCGATACGCTGACGATGTGCGTGCCGCAGGTGCGGCGCATGCGCGACGGCGGGGTCTTTTACTGCCGTCCCTCGCGGTTCCTCGCGGAACTTCCCAGGGGCCTGACCAGCGAAGTGCGCCCGCGGTTCTATTGAACGCAGCTATTCTCATCATGGCCTCTCAACCAGGAACGGACGACACGGAGGTCGTCCCTCCAGCCGCTCCGTCCCGACCGCAAGATGAGAGGCCAGAACGAGAATGGCTGTATTGAACGTGATTGTCCTTGTCCGGCTTGTGCCGGGTGTAGTACCCTTACAATTCACTCCGCACCCCGAGGATGGGGGTGCGGCGACGCGCGTGCAACGCGCAAGGAACGGCGATACGATGACAACACACACCGCGAGATGTTTGACAACGGGGCTGGCGTTCGGCGCGCTTTGCATGGCTGCCGCGGCCGTCCAAGCGGACGAAACGGCGCGGGGCAATGAGGCC
>JAQBFL010000091.1:0-6614 GCA_032123415.1 bacterium
CGATTCGCTTGGACTGCGGGCCCCTTGCGCGTGTTGAGAACCCTGAACTGAATTCCTGTTGCATCGGCATTCCTCGCCATCTCGCCGCCCAATGCGTCCAGTTCAAACACCAGATGAGACTTGGCGATGCCACCGACGGCCGGGTTGCACGGCATGGTGGCGATGTCGTCGAGCGACATGGTCACCAGGCATGTTCTTGCTCCCATGCGGGCAGCGGCAAGCGCGGCCTCACAGCCTGCGTGGCCTCCTCCGACAACGATTACATCGACAGGATGCTGTGCCATAGTCACTTTCCAACGCAAAACCGGGAGAACACCCGGTCAAGAAGGTCGGGACTGTAAGACCGGCCGATAATCCGACCTATCGCCTCTGCCGCCAGGCGCAAGTTCGCGGCCGCCGGCACCACGCCGAGGTCTGCTTGCGCCCTGAGTTCGTCGCCTGCTCGTTCCAGTTCCCGCAGAGCATCGACAAGCTCTTTCCGGTGTCGTTCGGAAACGGCCGCGTGGGGGTGGGGGTCATCCATCAGCCCGAGGCGTTCACTTATCGCCGCACGGATTCGTCCCAAACCTTCTCCGCTTTTGGAACTGCACCTGACCTGGGTTCCGGCGCCATCGCCCAACCGGGGCTCACCCGCAGCCAGGTCCATCTTGTTCCAGACCACGATCAGGCGATCGGGGGGCAGCGATGCAACAAACTGTTGCTCTTCTGTGCCAGGCAAGGCGTTCGCATCCAGAAGATAGAGGATCAGATCCGCCTTTACGAGCATCTCATGCGCCCTCGATACACCTTCGCGCTCGACCACGCAATCGGAGTCACACAGCCCCGCCGTATCGATCAGGCGAATCGGGTAGTCATGGAGCACGAAAGTTTCTTCGATCGTGTCCCGTGTCGTTCCGGGGATGTCGGTCACAATGGCCCGTGACCAGCCAAGGATGGCGTTCAACAATGACGACTTGCCGACATTCGGTCTCCCGGCAATCACGACACGAGCACCCTCGCGCAGTCGCCGCCCTTCGCGCCAGGTCGACAGAACCTCCGCCACATCCTTCGAAACACCCGTGATCGCATCCAGTGCAGCATGTATGGACAACGGCGCGATCTCGTCCTCCGAGAAGTCCAGCGACGCTTCAAGATCGGAACATATACTTATCAGGTTGTCGTAAAGCATTGACAGTAAGTTACTTAGACGACCTTCAAGTTGTTCCAAGGCGCTGGATGCCGCTCGATCCGACTGCGCCGAGATGAGGTCCATGACCGCTTCAGCCTGAACCAGATCCACCCTTCCGGACAGAAACGCGCGACGTGTAAACTCGCCCGGTTCGGCGGGTCTTGCCCCGGCATCCAGCACCGCCCGCAGGATCCTTTCGGCGCAGGCGCGTCCCCCGTGCCCCTGAATCTCAATCACGTCCTCGCGCGTGTAGCTGTGTGGGGCACGGAAAATCAGCAGGATAGCTTCGTCCACGTCTGGTGCGGGCGAGCCCTGGACGGCGGCCGCGCCAGACCGGACAAAACCGTGGCAGAAGGTTCCGCCCGGCCGCCGGGCCGGACGCGGGCCCCGGTTCCGGAATACGCGGTCTGCTATCTCGATCGCCTGCGGACCGGAAACCCGCACCATGGAGACGGCCGCCGTCCCCGGCGGCGTCGCGATGGCCGCGATGGTGTCTTTGTGGTACTCGATCACCGCTGCACGTTTAGACCTGCCACGCTTCCTCGACCTTCCTCAGGTCCGGAGCGCTGATCACGGCGTAGCATGAACAGGCGCTGTTCCCGCAGTTGCACGACGTGGCATAGACGTAGTTGATGTTGATCTTGGCCTGGGCCAGCGACTCGGCCACCTTGGCCAGAGATCCCGGCTCGTTATGCAAGGGTACCAACGCGACCTGTTGGACGGTGAAGGGAACATTTCCGGCCTTCAGGATGCGCCGCGTGGCCGTGGCGTTGCTCACGACCAGTTGGACCAGAGCCACATCCGCGCTGTTCGCTACCGAGATGCCTTCGAGGTTCACCCGCGCCGCCGCAAGCTTCTTGGTGATGCGAGCCAACTCGCCGGGCTTGTTCTCCATGTACAACGTGAACTGCTGCTTGATCATGCCTGTCTCCTGATTGCCGACGCGCGGGTCCCGTCGGGCGAGCGGCCGTCCAATCCCGCGACGTATTACCGCATCGCCTCCGCCATTTACCCATGCTAGGTTCTCAAGCTTGGCCATTGCAAGCTTTTCCCCCGACACTTACTTCGTCACGTTCAGGACCGCCGACTCGATGCCTGAGAAACGTGCCGTGCAGTGGATTTGCGAACGAGAGGAATGGTTGGCGACTCACCCGGAACCCCGCGACGAACGCACGCGTGAGGAATTCTAGCGCCTCTTCACAGAGCGCCGGCAGATGCGGCTGGACGAATGCCGCGGTGCCTGCCAACTCGCGAAACCCCAGGTTGCGGACGTGGTTGAACGCTGCACGCGGACATGGCAGCCGCGTGCCGACTACTCGACGAGGATGCGGTAGAATTCGCTGTCTGTGACGGAGGTCTTGTCCGTCCAGACATTCATCGGCGGCGTGGGCGGCACTCCCGTGGCCACGGGATCGAACGGCCCGCCTGGCGCCGCGCCCCGCAGCACGCTGTACAGCGGCCCGTCGACGCTGGACCACCAGATGATTCGGTCACCCCCCGCAGCGGCGCTATCCGAGAGCACGAGCGCGGACAACTTGTTTGTGGGATCGGTAAACGCGACGAATTCCTCCCAGGCGGACATGCCGTCCCCGTCACGGTCGGCCAGCTCCTGTTCGGTCAGCGAGCCGCCGGTCAGTCCATACCGCGCCATCCACCAGACGGGCGTTCCCATGGGCAGGTCCTGGGTCGAGGATGCCGCCGCGGACCACTCGCTCTCGACCATGTTGCCCGCCGGCCCCGCGCCGGCCTTGACGCGATACCAGTACGTCCGGCCATGGTCCAGGCCCGTGAACTGGAACCCCTGTTGCGACACCCAACCGGACGGCACGGGCGATCCGAAGTTCGGATCGTCGTCGCCGAAGCAATTGTACAACACCACCGCGCCGTTGACCGACGAGCTGGACGTGTGTTTGTAGATATTGTTCGCCTCGTTCGATTCGGCCACGGCTTCGCGGCTGTCCGCCTTGACGACGAACCACACGGGGTAATTGCCGGAGAGCAGGTTCGGCATGCGGAAGGTCCATAGCGCCGTGTTGGTCGCGCCCGCGGCCAGGGCGGCAACCGACGCCTCACCGGCGTAGGCGTCATCGCTCGTGTCGGAATCGTTGCCGGGCGAGACATAGAGGGCCGCGTGGGACGCGCCGCCGACGGCCGCACCGGCGTTGCGGTTCTGCGCGCTGACCGTGGCCATGTAGAACTCGGGGGTGGCCTGTGCCGGCGGCGTGATGGATTGCACCGTGAGGTCGGCTATCTCCGAGGAGGTGAACTTCTCGATCGTCACATCGTCGATGAACGGCCCGTCGACCTCGTTATCCGTGGAATCCCAGGTCGCCTTGAAGGCGATGTAGACCGTCGACTGCCCCGCCAGATTGCCGATCGTCGGCACGGTCGTGAGGTCGAACGTACGCTGCGTCCACGCACCGCCCGAGCTGCCGCCCGTCATTGTGGTGCCGTAGTAATCGACGTCGTCAATCGACGCCAGCCAGCTCAGTGTGTCGCCGCTGCCCAGATCGTGCAGCGTGTGAAAGACGACGCGCGCGGCGGTTGCGTCGCTCAGACTGAACGGGCCGTACCACATCCAGCATGAGATGTCGGGGCTGCCGGCCTGCGCCGGGTAGGGCCAACTGACTTCCGGGTCGATCACGGCGCACTGGCTGCCGACCGAGTAACTGCCCGTACGCTTGACGTAGGTCGTCCAGCCCCAGGTGATGGGCGTCCCCTCCGCCGTGTAGTTGCCCCATGTCTGCCACTCGCCCGGCCAGGTGGTCTCGAAGCCGTCTGTCTTGACCGGTTGCCACGCGAAAGTTGTGATGGGACCATCGGACGCCGCGATGACGCCGGACCGGGGCGCGGCGGGTGCGGTCTTGGCTTCCGCGGCGAGCGGTAGATCCTGCCGTTGGGTCGCGGCGCCGGCGGGTTTCACCATGTGCGCGTCAACGGTTAGTTCCGGCGCCGGAGTCATGGGCGCCTGTTTGGCTGCCGGGATGCTTCCGCCGGCCCAGGACAGCGAGTTGCTCGTGCCGGGGGTCGAAACCGGTTCCGCCGTTATCTGGGGCGCGGACACGTACAGGGACGAGTCGAGAAGGTTATGGTGCGCGAACTTGTTGGCGAAGACGCCCGCGTGCGGACCGTTCGGGTACAACTCGCGCGCGGTCTGCACTATGGTTTGCGCCATGGTGCGCATCGACACGCCCGCGCCGAGCCCGAACTGCGCTTCGACGACGAGGGTATCGACTTCCTCCCGCGGCACGCCGGCGCTCACGAGCTCGAGAAACGCCTGGAATATCGGCGTGCCCCACAACTCGTCACCGTTGTACCCATCGACCATGGTGTGGGCGGGATAGCTTCTTGCGGGATTGTACCGCGCGCCCAGTTGGTCCATGTCGCGCCCGTCCCAGAAACCGTTATGGCCGTCCCACGTGAAGGCCCACGTCGGGTGGAAGGCCGGGCCGTTGCTCGTGCTGCAGGAATAGGACGCGGCCCAGTAGTCGCCCAGGCCTTCGCCGATGGCGCCCGTGTCGCCCCCGGACCAGCTCGGGTTGATGCCGTGGTGCAGCGCGTGCCAGTATTCGTGCAGGATCACGTCCACGTCCTCGTTGTCGTCCACGCCGCCGTGGCCGAACGACAATCGGTTGCTTCCGGGATAGAAGGCGGAGTTATCGTCGCCGTCCTCGCCATGCGAGTCGGCCTCGATCGAACCGGATTGGATGGCCGTGGGTCCGGTGAAGCCGAGAGCCTGAATGTAGCGCTGGTTCGCGTCGATATGGTAGTAGGTCATCGCGTCGTTGAAGGCGTTGTTGCCGCGGGTCTGCGTCCACGCGCCCGACGCCGAGGTGCTGGGGGCCGCCGTGGGCACATCCCAGTCGACAATGCGCACGTAGGGACCGACGAGCGAGTACGTGCCGGCGCTGTAGGTTATGCCCGGCAGCGGACGGGTCACATAGGCCGTCGTGAAGCTTGCCGCGGCTGAACCGTCCAGCAGGCTGTCGCTCATGAGGGTCGTCTTCGGGTCGGGGTCGAACACCTTGGCGGAGCCGGTGGCAAAGATTTCGACCGGCGGCTCGGAATCTCTCGTGGCGAGGGCACTCTCGACGGCGGCCGTGGCTTCCAACCTGTCGGCTACGGGCCCCTTGTAGGACGCGAACAGGTCGTTCAATGCCTCCCGGGTGGTTTCAGCGCGCGGAATCTTTGAAATACGCCGGTCCAGAACGCTGAACACTTCGCCCGATACCGCGTCAACGAAGCAGCGCCAATCGCCGCGCGGCGCGGTTGACCCGATATCGACGGCATAGGCCAGCCGCCAGGACGATCCGTCCGGCACTTGGACGAGCGCAGCGTGCGGAACGGTCAGCAGCGCGCCATGCACGCGCAGGCGCGCCCATGCCGCGTCCAAAGCCCCGTCCGACGCGATGCGCGGCTGACGCGCGGGCGGGTCTCCCGCCACGGGGCGTGTGCTGTCGAAGACGCGCGCCGAATCGTCCCGCTTTGACAGAGACACAACGACCTCGCCGTCGGCCGCGGGCACGCCGCCAACGGTCTGGCGAAATCGGACGTGATGCGCGAGCAGACTCTCGCGGGCAGAAACGAACTCCAGCCCGTCCAGCACAGCCGCAAGCCCCAGTGCGTCCGCCTGTTTGGCCAGGACCGAGCGCGCCACGGCCTCAGGATCGCCTCCTCCACCTCCGCCCGCGTCGATAGCCCAATGCACCCGCGCCGTGGGCGTGTCCGCAGCCGGCGCCGCGTACGCGCCATCGCCTGGGTGAAGGGACAGAGCTGCCAGACAAACGGCCAAGAACCCGAGGGTGACGGAGCGACGCGCGATCATGGAACCTCCTGGTCAAGTTTAGTGACTCGGGGAGCAGCATAGAGACCTCGGGCGCGAGGGTCAAGAAACAGCGTTCCCCCGACAGTCCCTTTTTTCTTGCGTCAGTCAGCGGAGGACATCGTGATCCGTAATCGTCGCCGTCGTCGTTCACCGAAAGGAGAAAGAGTCGGCCGACGATGACGGGTTACGATTAAGCAAATGCGAGCCATCATCCTGGAAACGTCAGTTGATTCACTCCCGCAATTCAGCCGCGATGCCACCGCTATGACTTGTCCGACGCCGCTCATGACGCCAAGGAGGTTTGCAGGAAATGCGTCAGTGACATGGGGGGCTCCCAGGGTGTAGGACCGATTCTTGCTATAGGATGCCGTTTTGAGCTTCAATGCGTTTCACCACGAAGGAGAGGAAGGTCACGAAGAGGAGTCCATGGCCGGGTGAGCCCACGTTCATGAAGGGACACTGCACGGAGCATACGACGCGCTTCGATGCGGAGGGCGGGGGAACCCCGCCGGCCATGGGCACGGCGCGGAACGCGACAAACCGGTCATCATCAAGCCCCAAGCACCCCCCGCTCGGTCGCGAACCGGTTTGTCGCGTTCCGCGTCGTGTCCATGGCGGGCA
>JAQBFL010000092.1:0-3776 GCA_032123415.1 bacterium
GGACAACGACGTGGTGCTGCCGCCTGGCATTCCGTACCATGGGCCGTTTATCGCCCGAGAGATGATCGTGGCGCAGATGGCGCATTACGGGTTCGAACTGGCGGATACGGCCCAGTTTATCCCGCAGCGCTATGTGCTGACGTTCCGGGTGAAAGAAGGCGGCGCGGCGGCGCGAGGTACTGATACAAACTGAATCAAGAATGTCCAACAGCCAACAGGGAATATCCAATGGCCAAGGAATGAAGGGCTCGCCATCCGGTTCAAGAGTGTCGACAAGCACCTTGGAAATTGGACATTCCTTGTTGGCTGTTGGATATTGGAGATGCGTTTGAGTATGAAAGGAGCTGGGATGACTGCCAGGTGTTCACTCTTTGCGGTTCTGAGTCTGCTGGCCGCCGTGGCGGCAACCCGCGGCGCCACGGTGTACGATCCAACCCAGCGCTGGCAGGATCCCTGCCCGGTGCTCGACGCGCCGCACCTGAGTTACTGGGGCGTGAACCTGGGGTACGTCCTGCCGGCGGATCATGACGCGACGGCCTGGGACGAGCTCGGATTCGTCGAAACCGAGCTGTGGGGCATGCTCCTGTACTGGGAAAACGACTCGGGCAGCGACATCGAGATGCGGCTGCACTGGGACACGCTGACGCTGCAGAACTTCGACGGCTCGTCTTCGAGCTACTCGCTGACCATGGCGCGCGCCTTCTTCCAGTACTCGCAGCGGTTCGGCGGTGGCTTCGGTTTGCGCCTCGACGCCTCACCGGGCCTGTACGCCGCGATCGAAGAACTGGGCAGCGACGGCTTCTTCGTTCCCTGCGGCGTGACGGCCGTCCAGAACTTCGGCCCCGGTTTCGCGTGCCACGCCGGCGCTTCGGTCTACCCCGACTTCGACCGGACGGTCGATCCGCGGGTCGGGCTGCTCTGGAAGGGCGAAGACACCTGGCGCTTCGAGTTGGCGTACCCGGAGACGCGGCTGACGCTGGGCTCGCCGGACCGCTTCGCTTTCTACGCGGGCGCCCGCGCCAGGCTGTGGCCCGAGTTCAGCATGGGCGACGATCCGCGCGAGCGCATCCGCTACGAAGAGGCGCGCGCGTTCGTCGGCATTCAGTGGCGCGCGGGGCAGACCATCGGGTTGTCCCTGCAGGCCGGCCAGACGCTGGCCAGGAAGCTGGCCTTCGAGGCGAATGACGAAGAAATCGACGTGGACGACGCTCCGTTTGTGAGATTTGGACTGGTGGGTTTGTTCGAGTAGCGGCGGAAAGGGTAAAACGTATGGCCAAGATTGTGCTGATCGGCGCGGGCGGCTTCGGCTGGACGCGGACACTCGTAACGGATTTGCTGACTTATCCCGCGTTGCGGGACGGCGAGATTGCCCTCGTGGACATTCACGCGGGCCGGTTGCGCGCCGCCATGAAGATCTGCGAGAAGCTGATCACCGCGGCCGGTACGAAGACGAAACTGACGGCCTCCGTCGAACGGCGCGACGTGCTGAAGGGGGCGGACGCCGTCGTCATCACGATCCTGTGCGGCAGCACGGAGGTCTGGCAGCACGACATCCTGATTCCGAAGAAGTACGGCATCGACATCAATGTGGGCGACACGCGCGGCGTGAGCGGCATTTTCCGCGCGCTGCGCACGATTCCAACCATGGTCGACATCTGCCGCGACGTGGAGAAGCTCTGTCCGAAGGCCCTTGTGCTGAACTACACCAACCCCATGGCCATGGTGTGCGACGCCATGCAGCGGCAGACAAACGTGACCGTGACCGGGCTCTGCCACAGCGTGCAGGGCACGGCGCACATGCTCGCCGACTGGTGCGGGGCGCCGCCCGCGGAGGTCTCCTATACCTGCGCCGGCATCAACCACCTCTCGTGGTTCCTTACACTGGAGCATAACGGAAAGGACCTCTACCCGACATTGCGGGAGAAGGTTCTGCGCAGCCGCAAGATCCGCAACCACGAACAGGTCCGCAACGAGATGTTCCTGGCGATGGGGTACTATGTGACCGAATCCAGCGGCCACAATTCCGAATACAACGCCTGGTTCCGCAAGCGCCCGGACCTGATCGAGCGCTACTGCACGCACGGCACGGGCTGGAATCCCGGGGAGTACGCCTACATCCTCAAGGAATACCGCCGGCGGGAAAAGACCTGGCAGAAGACCGAGCTGGCATGGCTGTCGAAGAAAGAGCCGATCCGCATCGCTCGCAGCAACGAGTATGCCACCGGCATCATCAACGCCTGGCTGGGCGAGGGCGCCTACACCTTCAACGGCAACGTGCCCAACGCCGGCATCGTCACCAACCTGCCGGACTACTGCGTTGAGGTGCCGGTTCTCGTGCGTCGGCGCCAGTTGCAGGCCATGCGGGTGGGGCCGTTGCCGGACCAGGTCATGCCCCTGACGGCCAACCATGCCTACAGCGAGAAGATGGCGGTGGAAGCGGCGCTGACGGGCAATCCGGAACTGGTCTATCAGTCCATCCTCAACGACCCGCTGACGGCGGCCGTGCTGTCGCTGGCGGAGATTCGCAAGATGACGGCCGAAATGCTGCGCAAGAATCAGCCGCACTTGCGGGCATTCAAGAGCGTAGCGATTTGACAACAACTTGACATTTGACGTCGCCGGCTTGATTCCTTTACATTGACCGAAAGCGATCCATCAGGCCGGTTCCAGCGGGCAGGTGCCCGTGCCGCCTGAAAACGATTTTTTTGGTAATAGTTCGCGCGCATTCCAATCGGATTCGCGGCGATTGTCGTGGTAAGTTCCCAAGGGAACGGAGGAAAGAAGGCACGCTGCAGTGTGGCCGACTGGATGGAGTCATTCGAGTGTTCAAACGTTTTTAGACAACTGACGGAATGCGTGACGCCATATGGCGATCCGTCCGTCCGCGCGGGGCAAGCTAGCCAGGCGCGCGACGCACGAAGAGCAAGGATAAGAGTGAGTATGAAAAAGATCGTTGTGGCTGGTATTGTGTGCATGGTGTGCGTGTGTGTGACCGTGGCCGAGGATGCGATTCCCGCGGCTCCGGCAGCCGACGTGGTGGTTGAGGCGGTCGCCGCGCCGGCGCCGGTTGTCGAAGCTCCGGCTATCGAGGCCCAGGATGTCGTCCTGAAGGGCGTCGTCAGCAAGATCGAGAGGCCCGGCAAGGAAGGCGAGGCGGCCAAGGTTACCTACATGCTGACGGATGCCGACGGCCACGTGACCCGCCTGCCCGAGTCGCAGGCGCCGGAAGGCGAAGCGGCCATCGACCTCGCATCGCTGGTGGGCGCCGAAGTCACGGTGACCGGCAAGGGCATGGTCCGCGAAGCTGATGGCAAGACGATGGTACACCTGATGAGCATTTCGGCCATCTCGAAGGTCGCCGTTCAGGAGTAGGGTCTCCGGCCGAACGGGTCATTCCGTTCGTGACGAGTCCCAAACCCGTGGCGGACATGCCGCAACGCATTTCCGCCGCGGGTTTTTTGTTTTCAGCCATGGCACCCGAATCGCGTGTCGGGTGTGTCGCGTGTCGGGCAGCGATTCGCATTATGGCCGGCCACCGGGCCTTGAAGACCGGCTGAAGCCGGTACACCAACGCGGATGCGGCCATTTTCGGGCCGTTGGTGTCCCGCCTTCAGGCGGTCTATGGCCATAATGCGAAGGGGGGTATCCACTTGACGCAAGTTGCCTCTACATGTGGTAGGACGTCTTAGCCGAAGGAGCAGTCGAACTGCAGAGATCACGACACTTAGTCGCTTTCTTAGTCGCCACGCTTACTCGGATACACTTAATCGAACTGC